>NZ_JBHYMF010000021.1:0-60244 GCF_042742855.1 Streptomyces sp. NPDC058877
GCGTCCGACGCTTCCCGGGCCCTCACCCGTTCCCGAAGGGGTCAGCCGCCGAGGGGCAGGCCGCCCAGCGGCGTGGACCCCAGCGCCTGGCCGGTCGGCAGGCTGCCGAGGCCACCGCCCAGGGCGCCGCCGGTCGGACCCTCGGCGCTCTCGGTGGCGGCGCCCGCGGTCTTGCCGACGACTTCGCCCGCGCTGCCCGTGGTGTCTCCGGCCACCTTCTGGGCGGCCGGGGTGGCGGTCTTGCCGGCCGCGCCGACGGTCTTTCCGGCGGCCGGTACGGCGGTGCCGACGGCCTTGCTGCCGGTCTCGCCGACGACGCCGGTGGCGGTCTGCGAGGCGCTGTCGACGGCGGTGCCCGCACCGGCGGAGTCCAGGGCGGTGACGGCGCCGAGGGCGCCGGTGGGTGCGAGGCCGTGGTCAAGGGCGCTCGCGGAGCCGGCCGCACCGACCACGGGGGCTGCTCCGGCCGCGATGAGGAGGGCGGCGCGGGCGATCCGGCGGGTCAGGGGGAGGGACATGGTGCTCCTTCGACGAGGTGCGACGTGTGCGTTCGGACGCACTGACAACCGGCCCCGGGGCGGGGGAGGTTGCGGCGGCCGAAGGCAAAGAGTTGGCAATGCGTCGTATTGTCGGGTGGGGAGGAAAACGGACGAACGCGTCATTGCGAAAGGGCTTGATGAACCGTCACTTCCCTTGGGGCGCAAGGGAAGTGAGGGGTAGGAGCGCCAGTCGGGGAAGGAGCGGCGGAAGGCCGCCGAATTTCCTTCCATCGCACACGGGACCGTGCCACGGTCGGGTGAAGGACCGCACGGATGCCCGGCCGCGGGCGAGCGTCGGGCGAGCGGTGTCCGGACGGGTCGTCCGACGCCGCGGTTGCCGGGCGGCGGTCCGATCGGTCCCGGTGGCTAGCGGGCGAGTCGGATGCGGACGGCCCCGCCGGTCGCGGCTGCTGCGCTCGGCGCCTTCGACCAATCGCCGTTCGCCTCGCCCGCACGCCACACCAGGTCCCCGTACGAGACCTCCGTGATGCGCAGCGCCTCCGACCGGGCCACCGCCCACTGGGCCAACTCCCAGCCGCGCCGCTCGTCCGCGCCGGCCCCCGCCGAGCCCTCCGACTCCACCGGCACCATGAGCACCGGAGGCTCGGTGGCCGAACGGCCCGCGCTCGGACCACCCGTCACCGTCTTCGGGGCGGCCTTCTCGCCGAACGCCCGCACCAGCTCCTCGCGCACCCGCGCGGGATCGCCCGGCCGGCCGTCCGCCTTGCCCGTCGTGCACCTCAGGGCCGCCGGCGACCGACCGGTCAGCGCGGCCGAGAGCAGCGTGGCGTCCGGCTCGTGCTTCGCGTACGCCTGCGGGAAACCGCTCCGCTGCACCTTCTGCGCCGCCACCGTCAGCGGTAGTCGCGAGTAGCCCGGCACCTTCTCCAGGCCCTCGTAGAACTTCCCCGACGCGTACACCGGGTCCATGATCTGCTCCGGTGTCCCCCACCCCTGCGAAGGACGCTGCTGGAAGAGGCCGAGCGAGTCCCGGTCGCCGTGCTCGATGTTCCGCAGCGCGGACTCCTGCAGCGCCGTCGCGAGGGCGATCGTCACGGCCCGCTCCGGCAGTCCCCGGGTGGTGCCCACCGCGGAGATCGTCGCGGCGTTGGAGGCCTGGTCCATGGTGAACTCGTACCGGTTGTCCCCGCTGCCCACGCTGCAGCGGGGCGTGCCCGTGCTTCCCGTCACCTGGTGGACGGCCACGTAGGCGGCGATGCCGAAGAGCACGGCGAGGGCGGCCGCGGGACGGGCGCGGCGACCGCGACGGCGGGGGCGGGTGGGCTCGGACACGGGGCCCACCGTACTGGAGGCCGCGTTAGGGTCGGCACATGGCAGACATCACCCCGCTCGACGGCACCCTCGACCTGGCCCTGGACGGGGCCGCGCTCACCGCGGCCCTCGTCGACTTCCCCTCCGTCAGCGGGACGGAGCAGCCGCTCGCCGACGCGATCGAGCGAGCCCTGCGCATGCTGCCGCACCTCACCGTCGACCGGTACGGCAACAACATCGTCGCCCGGACGCACCTCGGCCGCGACGAGCGGGTGGTGCTCGCCGGCCACATCGACACCGTGCCGATCGCCGACAACGTGCCCTCCCGGCTCGACGGGGACGGAGTCCTGTGGGGTTGCGGCACCTCCGACATGAAGTCCGGCGTCGCCGTCCAGCTGCGGATCGCCGCCACCGTCCCCGAGCCCAACCGGGACCTCACCTTCGTCTTCTACGACAACGAGGAGGTCGCCGCCGACCTCAACGGCCTCGGCAAGGTCGCCGCCGCCCACCCCGAGTGGTTGGAGGGCGATTTCGCGGTCCTCCTCGAACCCTCCGACGGGCAGGTGGAGGGCGGCTGCCAGGGCACCCTGCGGGTCATCCTGCACACCGCCGGCGAGCGCGCCCACTCCGCGCGCGCCTGGATGGGCTCCAACGCCATCCACGCCGCCGCCCCGATCCTCGCCCGCCTCGCCGGGTACGAGCCGCGCAAGCCGGTCATCGACGGCCTCCAGTACCACGAGGGCCTCAGCGCCGTGCGGATCGAGGGGGGCGTCGCCACCAACGTCATCCCCGACGCCTGCGCCGTCACCGTGAACTACCGGTACGCCCCCGACCGCTCCCCGGCCGAGGCCCTGGCGTACGTCCGCGACTTCTTCGACGGCTGCGACATCGCCGAGTTCGTCGTCGACGACGAGAGCCCCGGCGCCCTGCCCGGCCTCTCCCACCCGGCGGCCCAGGCCTTCATGAAGGCCGTCGGCGGCAGTGCACAGCCCAAGTTCGGCTGGACCGACGTCTCCCGCTTCAGCGCCCTCGGGGTGCCCGCCGTCAACTACGGCCCCGGTGACGCGCTGTACGCGCACAAGCGCGACGAGCGCGTCCACGTCGACAAGATCCACCACTGTGAGGCCCGGCTCCGCGACTGGCTGACCGCCCGTCTCCCGTAATTTCGGATTTCGTCACCTCTCTGGTCCTACGCTGACCCAACCAGAAGATCGTTGGATCGACGGAGGGAGCAGGCCATGGGCATGCCCGAAGGAGAGACCAAGCCGGAGGAGCAGCGGCTCGGGCCGGTGCTGCGGCGCAGGGAACAGGTCCAGCCGGGCACCACGGACCAGCGACTGCTCGACACCGAGGGCGACTCGGAATGGGTGCACACCGACCCCTGGCGGGTCATGCGCATCCAGTCCGAGTTCGTCGAGGGCTTCGGCGCCCTGGCCGAACTGCCGAGCGCGATCAGTGTCTTCGGTTCGGCCCGTACGAAGCCCGACTCGCCCGAGTACGAGGCGGGCGTACGGCTCGGGCGGGCGCTCGTCGAGGCCGGCTTCGCGGTCATCACGGGCGGTGGTCCCGGCGCCATGGAGGCGGCCAACAAGGGGGCCAGGCAGGCCAAGGGGATCTCGGTGGGCCTCGGCATCGAGCTCCCCTTCGAGCAGGGGCTCAACCCGCACGTCGACATCGGCGTGAACTTCCGCTACTTCTTCGTCCGCAAGACGATGTTCGTGAAGTACGCGCAGGGGTTCGTGGTCCTGCCCGGCGGGCTCGGCACCCTCGACGAGCTCTTCGAGGCGCTCACCCTGGTCCAGACCCGCAAGGTCACCCGCTTCCCGATCGTGCTCTTCGGTTCGGAGTACTGGAAGGGCCTGGTCGACTGGCTCCGCGACTCGGTCGTCGCGGGCGGCAAGGCCGCGGAGCGCGACCTCCTCCTCTTCCACGTCACGGACGACGTGGAGGAGGCGGTGGCCCTGGTGACGAAGGAGGTCGCCCGCTAGGACGTGCTGCGGGAGCGGCTCCGTCCGCCCGGAGGGCGGTGTGCCCGGGGCCGGTCCGGACCGGCCGGTCGTGGGCACGCGTTCCGCGGGGCCCCGGGGTGCGGCCCGGGGGAGGGGCGGCCGGCGCGACCGGCCACCGGGCCGCGGCGGCCCTCCTAGGCCAGCCCGCGCCGTGCGACCGCCGGCGGACGGTGCCCGGCGATGGACGCCACCATGTCCAGGACCTGCCGGGTCTCGGCCACCTCGTGCACCCGGTACACCCGTGCGCCGAGCCAGGCCGACACCGCCGTCGTGGCCAGGGTCCCGAGGACCCGCTCCTTCACCGGTCGGTCCAGCGTCTCTCCCACGAAGTCCTTGTTCGACAGGGACACCAGCACCGGCCACCCGGTCTCCGCCATCTCGCCGAGCCGTCGCGTCGCCTCCAGGCTGTGCCGTGTGTTCTTCCCGAAGTCATGACCGGGGTCGATCATGATCCCGTCCCGCCGGACACCGAGGGTCGCGGCCCGCTCCGCGAGTCCCACGGTCACGCGCAGGACGTCGGCCATCACGTCCTCGTACTCCACCCGGTGCGGTCGCGTCCTCGGCTCCGCGCCACCGGCGTGCGTGCAGACGAGCCCCGCGCCGTACTTCGCGGCGACCTCGGCGAGGCGCGGGTCGACCCCGCCCCAGGCGTCGTTCAGGACGTCCGCGCCGGCCTCGCAGACCGCCTCGCCGACCTCCGCGCGCCAGGTGTCGACGCTGATCACGACATCGGGATGGCGCCTGCGGACCTCGGCGACGAAGCCGACCGTGCGGCGCGCCTCCTCCTCGGCCGTCACCTCCTCTCCGGGGCCGGCCTTCACCCCGCCGATGTCGATGATCGCCGCCCCCTCCGCCACGGCCTGCTCGACCCGGGCGAGCGCCGGCTCGTCCCGGAAGGTCGCGCCCTGGTCGTAGAAGGAGTCCGGGGTTCGGTTCACGATCGCCATGATCACCGGCTCGTGCGGCCCGAATTCACGCCGTCCCAAGCGCAGCATCCCTTTTGTCCTCCCTCGCGTCCGTTCGCCTGTGACCCTAACCGTCAGTGGCGCATGGCACGATCGGCACGGGACGTTTTCCACTCCGGGGAGAGGCGCGCAGGTGTTCTGGTTTCTGCTCATCACGATGGTGGTGGTCGTGGCCGCGGTGACCCTCGCCGTGGTCGGCGGCGGTGACGGCGAGGTGCTGCCCGAGGTGGCGCCCGAGCAGCTGGTCGACCCCCTTCCGACGGCCCGTCCGGTGGACCGCGCCGACGTCGAGGCGCTCCGCCTGCCCGTCGCCGCCCGCGGCTACCGCATGGTCGACGTGGACGACGTGCTCGTCCGCCTCGGTGCCGAGCTCGCCGAGCGGGACGCCCGGATCGCGGAGTTGGAGGAGGCGCTCGCGGGCGCCTCCTCCGCCGGTGACGCCGGGGCCACCGGCGAGGAGGGCGGCGAGAAGTGACCGGCGAGGCGATCCCCGGGCCCGACGGGCGGCTGCGGTGCCCCTGGGGCCTGTCGACCGAGGACTACGTCGCCTATCACGACGAGGAGTGGGGTCGTCCCGTCCACGGCGACGACGCACTGTTCGAGCGGCTCTGCCTGGAGGCCTTCCAGTCGGGCCTGTCGTGGATCACGATCCTCCGCCGTCGCGAGGGCTTCCGGCGCGCCTTCGCCGGTTTCGAGATCGCCTCGGTCGCGGCCTTCGGCCCGGCGGACCGGGAGCGGCTCCTCGCCGACGAGGGCATCATCCGCAACCGCGCCAAGGTCGACGCCACCCTGGCCAACGCGAAACTGCTGGCCGACTGGTCTCCGGGCGAGCTCGATGCCCTGATCTGGTCGTACGCCCCCGACCCCGCGGTCCGGCCCGCCCCCCGTGTGCTCGCCGAGGTCCCGGCGGTCACCGATGCGTCGACGGCCCTGTCGAAGGCCCTCAAGAAGCGTGGCCTCCGCTTCATCGGCCCCACCACGGCCTACGCCCTGATGCAGGCCTGCGGGCTGGTCGACGACCACCTCGCGGACTGCGTGGCCCGGGGCGGGCGATAGCCCCGCTGCACCCGCCCGGGCGCGGTGCCTCCCCGGGAGGCGTCTCCGGGCGAGCGGGCGGATCCTATAGACCCGCCCGCCGGCCGCACTCAATGGGTTCCGTCCCTGGTCAGCGGCCCAGGTACGTCGGCTTCTCCTTGGCGACGAAGGCGCGGACCGCGCGGGTGTGGTCCTCCGAGGCGCCGGCCGTCGCCTGGAGTTCCTCCTCCTTGCCCAGGGCCTCGGTCAGGGAGTGGTCCGCGCCGTAGGCGAGGGACTCCTTCAGCGCCGCGTACGCCACGGTCGGACCCGCCGCGAGGGCGCGGGCCACCTTCTCGGCCTCGGCGGCGAGCTCGGCCGCGGGCACCAGGCGGTTCACGATGCCGAGCTCGTGGGCCTCCCGCGCGTCGATGGAGCGGGGGAAGAGCAGCAGGTCGGAGGCGCGGCTCGCGCCGATCAGCCGAGGCAGCGTCCAGGACATCCCCGAGTCGGCGGTGAGCGCCACGCCCGCGAAGGCGGTGTTGAAGGAGGCCGTGTCCGCGACGACCCGGTAGTCCGCCGCGAGCGCGAAGCCGAAACCGGCACCGGCGGCGACGCCGTTCACGCCCGCGACGACCGGCTTCCGCATGCCGGTGAGCGCCCGCACGATCGGGTTGTAGTGGTCACGGACCGTGTTCATGGTCTCGTGGGTTCCGGACTCCTGGTCCGCCGCGAGCAGCCCGATGTGCTCCTTCAGGTCCTGGCCGACGCAGAACGCCCGGTCACCCGCGGCCGTGAGGAGCACCGCCCGGACGGCGGGGTCCGCCGCGGCCGTTTCCGCAGCCTCCCGGAGGGCGACCTTCGCGGCCACGTTCATGGCGTTCATCGCCTCGGGCCGGTTGAGCGTGATGGTGGCGAGCCCGTCGCTCACCTCGTACAGCACCGTGTCGGCCATCGGGATCCCTTCGCCTCATTGCGTGGTTGACCAGCCCAGCATGGCGGAGATCACCCGCACCGCCCATGTGAGGTGCGTCAATGAGTCAGACCGAGAGGGGTCGCGGGGACGTAGAGCAGCGAAGTATGGCAGCCAGATCGCCGAAATATGGGGTTTTGCGGGAGCGCGTTGCGCAAGCGATGCCATTCGATGTTGGTCATCGGGTCCTGCCATGCGGGATAATGACCTGGAAGCAATGTGTTCGAAGCCGGTGACGCGTGCTCCACACCATGGAGCTGCCCGGCCGATGATGAGCTGGTTTCAGGAAGGGGAACGAGCATGGCGGCCATGAAGCCGCGGACGGGTGACGGCCCGCTCGAGGTGACCAAGGAGGGGCGGGGCATCGTCATGCGCGTTCCGCTCGAAGGCGGCGGTCGGCTTGTCGTCGAGCTGACCCCGGACGAGGCCGAGGCGCTGGGTGACGCCCTCAAGAAGGTCGTCGGCTGACCCTCTTCTCCACGATTTCCCGCCGCTGCCCCGGTACGGTCCGCCGTTCCGGGGCAGCGGCGTCTCGGGACCCGGTACCGCGGGCCGGCCGGGCGCGGGTGCGCCGGTACGGTCCGCCGCGGCACGGTCAGCCCCGGCGCACCGCACAGAGCAGGCCGTCGCCCACCGGCAGGAGGGAGGGGATCAACTCCTGGCTCTCCCGCACCGCGCGCAGCACCTCGCGGACCCGCTGGACCTCGGCCGGCTGGGCTCCCGCATCGATCGTGCGGCCGTCCGCGAAGACCCCTTCGAAACAGACGAGCCCCCCCGGTCGCAGCAGGCGCAACGATTCAGCGAGGTAGTCCAGGTACTCGAGCCGGTCGCCGTCGCAGAACACGAGGTCGTACCCGCCGTCCGCGAGCCGCGGCAGCACGTCCAGCGCGCGGCCGGGGATGAAGCGCGCCCGGTTCCCCGCGAAGCCCGCCGCCCGGAAGGCCGTCTTGGCGAGCTGCTGCCGCTCCGGCTGGAGGTCCACCGTCGTCAGGACGCCGTCCGGCCGCATGCCGAGCAACAGGTAGATGCCCGACACGCCGGTGCCGGTCCCGATCTCCGCCACCGCCTTGGCGTCCGCCGTCGCGGCGAGCAGGCGCAGCGCCCCGCCGGTACCCGGAGACACCGACGGCAGCCCTGCCTCCCGGGCCCGCTCCCGGGCCCAGCGCAGAGCTTCGTCCTCGGCGACATAGGCGTCGGCGAACGACCAGCCCGTCTGCCGGTTGGCGGTAATGGCCCTCTCCTGTTCCCGTAGTTGACGCAACGGTGACTGTATCCGCTGTCAGCGGGAACCCGCAGATGGGACCGGGCGTTCACTAGGGGAGGAGACGGTCCCCGGCAGCCGGGCGAGCCGTCCCCAAATTCGCGTAAAGATTCTTATCCGGAGCTAACGGGCGAGGTGGCTATGGTAGGGGCTCCACTGGACACCACCAGAGCCGACAGGGGAGGTGCGGCTGCGCCTGTGGATCGGGGAGGAGTGCTTCGGCGTCTTCTCAGGTCGGCGGGTGAGCCGAAATCCGTGACCAACACCGCTGACCGCTTCCGCACCACCGACTCCGCTCCCACCACCGCGACCTTCGCATCGGATGCGGAATCGCAGGCGTGGACCCCTCCCACCTGGGAGGAGATCGTCAGCGCACACAGCGGCCGGGTCTACCGGCTCGCCTACCGCCTCACCGGAAACCAGCACGACGCGGAGGACCTGACCCAAGAGGTCTTCGTCCGCGTCTTCCGCTCGCTGTCGACGTACACCCCGGGCACCTTCGAGGGCTGGCTGCACCGCATCACCACCAACCTCTTCCTCGACATGGTCCGCCGCAAGCAGCGCATCCGTTTCGACGCGCTCGCCGACGACGCGGCCGAGCGGCTCCCCAGCCGCGAGCCCTCGCCGCAGCAGGCGTTCAACGACACCCACTTCGACGCCGATGTGCAGCAGGCGCTGGACACCCTCGCGCCCGAGTTCCGCGCGGCGGTCGTCCTCTGTGACATCGAGGGGCTGTCGTACGAGGAGATCGCCGCGACCCTCGGCGTGAAGCTCGGCACGGTCCGCAGCCGCATCCACCGCGGTCGCTCCCACCTCCGCAAGGCCCTCAAGCACCGCTCGCCCGAGGCAAGGGCGGAGCGCGCCCTGGCCTCCGTCGGATGGGAGGCAGGGACAGCGTGAGCGGCACACGTCCCACGACACCGACCCCCGCGGAGCACCACCTCGGGGACCGGCTGGCCGCGCTCGTCGACGGCGAACTCGGTCACGACGCCCGCGAGCGGGTCCTCTCCCACCTCGCGACCTGCGCCCGCTGCAAGGCCGAGGCGGACGCCCAGCGCTCCCTGAAGAGCGTCTTCGCCTCCACCGCGCCACCTCCCCCCTCGGAGGGCTTCCTCGCCCGTCTCCAAGGGCTCCCCGGGGGCCCGGGGGAGACGGGCGGCCCCCGGGGTTCCTTGGAAGAACTCCTCGACGCGAGCGGGCTGAAGTCCGACGGCTTCGCCACCGCCGCCGTCGTGACCCCCGGTCCCGGCACCGCCCGGGCCGGCTTCCGCATACACGAGGTCGGCGATCGCGGGACCTCCGGGAGGGGGCGCCGCTTCGCCTTCGCAGCGGCCAGCGCCGTCTCCTTCGCGGCGATCGCCCTCGGCGGCACCCTGCCCCTGGACGCCTCCGTGACCGCCAGCGGGCGCGCCGGTCAGGGCAGCGGCAGCGCCGTCACCCCGCTGCGCGCCACCACGACCGGCGGCACGAGCACGAGCACGGGGGCCGGCCGCAGCACGCGCTTCGGCGAGCGCTCGGGCTCCCAGTCCGTCTACGGCGCCGAGCCGCTCGCGGCGGCGACCCCCGGGGAGGTCCCGCTCGGTCCGGTCCCGGCCACCCGCCAGGGCGCGGCTCCGGCGGAGACGACGCGTTTCCTCACCACGCCCCTGGTGGCCGCGCGCCTCGAAGGGCGTGCGCCGCAGTCGTTCTTCGCCCTCTCGCCGTTCATGCGCCCGGCGGACCCGGTCCTCCCCCTGACCTTCGCCCCCGGGCCCAGCCCGATGGCGAGCCCGACGACCGGACCGCTCGGCTCCCACCACTGACCCGCGACCTGGTTGAATCCAGGGCAGGGCGCCCGACCCAGGGGCGCGGACGGGTCAGCGGGCTGCGGGGAGAACATGAGCAACGGGAAGCCGAACTGGTGGAGTCGGCCGTCGAGCACGCCGGAGGCGGCGCGGATACCGACGCCGCCGGACGGCGACGGTGACTTTCCGCTGCCCGCGCCCCAGCCGCTGTCCGAGCCGGTCGTCCCGGCGGGGGTGCCGGAGGACCGGGAGGCGAGGGCGGACGCGGAGACGCCTGCGCCGCTCGTGGAGCTGACGAAGTCCGTGCCCGAATCCGCAGCCGTGGCCGAGCCCGCCCAGGACGCATCCACCGGGGCCCCGGCTCCCGCCGAGGCCACCGGCCCGCTGGTGGCCGAGTCGCCCTCGGCGGCTCCCGTACCGCACGAGCAGTCCGCGCCGCAGCCCCTGCACGCACCCGACGAGTACCGCACGCCGCCCTACGGCGAGCCGGGGCCGTGGGCGCCCGCACCCCCCGTGCAGCGTCCGGCCGCTCCCGTGCCGCCGCAGGCACCCCCGCACGCCCACCCCCGGGCCGGAGCCACGCCGTGGGTGCAGTACGACCCCTGGAGCACCCACGGGGCCGGCGGTGCCCCGCTGCCCCCGGCGAAGTCCCGGAAGGGCCTCGCGATCGCGGGAGCGCTCGTCTTCGCCCTGATCACCGGAGTCATCGGTGGTGGCGTCGGCGCCTACGTCGAGCGGAACGGCGGGCTCACCACCGTCGAGCTGCCGCAGGCCGAAGCCGGGAGCACGGACCGGGCCCCCGACAGCGTCGCGGGCATCGCCGCCAGCGCCCTCCCCGGCGTGGTCACCCTGCACGTGCGCGGCAACGGCTCCTCCGGCACCGGGACCGGCTTCGTCCTGGACACCCAGGGCCACATCCTCACCAACAACCACGTCGTCGACGGAGCCACGTCCTCCAAGGACATTTCGGTGACCTTCTCCAGCGGCGAGACGGCCCGCGCCAAGCTCATCGGCAAGGACACGGGGTACGACCTCGCCGTCGTCCAGGTCACCGGCGTCTCGGGCCTCAAGCCACTGCCGCTGGGCAATTCCGAGAACGTCCGGGTGGGCGATCCCGTCGTCGCCATCGGGGCCCCCTTCGACCTGTCCAACACCGTCACCTCCGGGATCATCAGCGCCAAGGAGCGTCCGATCACGGCCGGTGGGGAGAAGGGCGACGGCAGCGACATCAGCTACGTCGACGCGCTCCAGACCGACGCGCCCATCAACCCCGGCAACTCCGGCGGCCCCCTGCTCGACTCCAAGGCCCAGGTCATCGGCATCAACAGCGCGATCCGCGCCGCCGGCGGCGCGGGCGAGGGCGGAGAGGGCGGCGCGAGCCAGCCCGGTTCCATCGGCCTCGGCTTCGCCATACCGATCAACCAGGGCAAGCGCGTGGCCGAGGAGCTCATCAACACCGGCAAGGCCACCCACCCCGTCATCGGTGTGAGCCTCGACATGCAGTTCAACGGCGACGGTGCCCGGGTCGGGGAGAAGGGCGCGGGCGGCTCGGCCTCCGTCACCGCCGGCGGCCCGGCCGCCAAGGCCGGGCTCCGGCCGGGAGACGTCATCACCAAGGTCGACGGCCAGCGGGTGCACAACGGCGAGGAGCTGATCGTGAAGATCCGTGCGCACCGCCCCGGCGACCGACTGGAACTCACCCTGACCCGGAACGGCAAAGAGCTGACAAAGACCTTGACGCTCGGTTCCTCGCAGGGCACGTGAGTGCCACGTGGCGGTCACCGCAAGGTACCCGTCCGATGGTTTGGGCGGGTACCGTGGACCGGGCCCTGGACCGGCGTGAAGGAGCTACTAGGTGTTCAGCGACATAGGCGCACTCGAGCTGGTGACGCTCGTGGTCCTCGCCGTGCTCGTCTTCGGGCCGGACAAGCTCCCGAAGGTGATCCAGGACGTCGCGCGCTTCATCCGGAAGGTGCGCGAGTTCTCCGACAGCGCGAAGCAGGACATCCGCAGCGAGCTGGGGCCCGACTTCAAGGACTTCGAGTTCGAGGACCTCAATCCCAAGACGTTCCTCCGCAAGCAGCTGGAGAACAACGAGGACCTCAAGGAGTTGAAGGAGTTGCGCGGCACCTTCGACCTCAAGAAGGAGATGAACGAGGTCGCCGACGCCGTGAACGGCCGGGACCCCGCCCCTGCCCCCGCGCCCGAGCCTGCGCCCGCGACGGTCAACGGCTCCCCGGACCTCCTCAAGAAGCAGGACAAGCCGGACACCGGCGAGCGTCCGCCGTACGACTCCGACGCCACCTGACGACGCCCTGTCACCGCCCCGTACCTTCTCGGTGGCTATCCTCCCTCTGTTGACGTAACGAGGAGGCTGGCCGAGATGAAGACGACGAGTCGGGTGGAAGCCGATGGCTTTCTGCGCGCACCCTTCGCCTGGTACGGGCTCGACGAGGCGTTCACCGGCCCCCGCCGGCTGATGCAGATCGGCACGGCGGCGGACGGCACGGTCCAGCACGGCTCGATGGGCCACGGCGACGAGCCCTCGATAAAGTCCGAGGTCGGCGGTGCGGAGAAGGAGCGCTTCGCCGTCGTCGTGACGGTCGCCGCGAGCCCCGTCCGCCGCACCGGTGACGGCACGGGCGTCCTGGAGGCCACCACCGTCTCCTCCGCGGCCTGGCTGGCCGGCTCCGGGCTCCTCGCCCACACCTGGCCCGCCTCGCTCGACCACGCCCTGCGGGACCACTGGCTGGACCAGCAGACGGAGACCGCCTTCGAGCTCGCCGACGACCTCGACGGACCGGCCTGGTCCACGCTCTCGCTTCCGGTCGACGGGGCCCCGGTGCCGTTCCACTACCGCGAGACCGAGTTCGGTTGGGTGCTGGCGGGGTCCGCCGGGGACGTCCACATCGGGGCGTACGGGCGCGGGATGAGCGCCTACGGACTGGCGTTCTCACAGGTGAAGGACCTGGGCGCGTACGCCTGACGGCAAACGCGCCGGAGGGGCACCCCGGTTCGGGGTGCCCCTCCGTGTTGCGCGGGCGGGCGCCCGCCCGCGCTCAGAACTTGTTGCGCGGAGTGATGCCCAGGCTCATGCCCGAGAGGCCGCGCTGGCGGCCACCGAGCTTGCCGGCGATCGCGCGGAGGGCCGCACCCGCCGGGGAGTCGGGGTCGGAGAGGACGACCGGCTTGCCGTCGTCGCCCCCCTCACGGAGCCGTACGTCGATCGGGATCGAGCCGAGGACCGGGACCGTCGCACCCGTGGTCTGGGTGAGGCCGTCCGCGACCTTCTGCCCACCGCCGGTGCCGAACACGTCGACCATCTCGTCGCAGTGCGGGCACGGCAGGCCCGCCATGTTCTCGACGACGCCGACGATCTTCTGGTGGGTCTGGACGGCGATCGAGCCGGCCCGCTCGGCGACCTCGGCCGCGGCCTGCTGGGGGGTGGTGACGACCAGGATCTCCGCGTTCGGGACGAGCTGCGCGACCGAGATCGCGATGTCGCCGGTGCCCGGGGGCAGGTCGAGCAGCAGGACGTCCAGGTCGCCCCAGTACACGTCCGCCAGGAACTGCTGGAGCGCGCGGTGCAGCATCGGGCCGCGCCACACCACCGGGGCGTTGCCCGGGGTGAACATGCCGATGGAGATGACCTTCACGCCGTTCGCCGACGGCGGCATGATCATGTTCTCGACCTGGGTCGGACGGCCTTCCGCGCCCAGCATCCGGGGCACGCTGTGGCCGTAGATGTCGGCGTCGACGACGCCGACCTTCAAGCCGTCGGCGGCCATCGCCGCGGCCAGGTTCACGGTCACGGAGGACTTGCCGACGCCGCCCTTGCCGGAGGCCACCGCATACACCCGGGTCAGCGATCCGGGCTTCGCGAACGGCACCTCGCGCTCGGCGCCCGTGCCGCGCAGCGCCGCCGCCAGCTCCTTGCGCTGCTCGTCGCTCATCACGTCCAGCGAGACGTCGACGCCGGTGACGCCCTCGACCCGGGAGACGGCCTCGGTCACGCGCTGCGTGATGGTGTCGCGCATCGGACAGCCGGAGACCGTCAGATAGACCGTGACGGCGACCTTCCCGTCCGGTTCGATCTCCACTGACTTGACCATGCCGAGCTCAGTGATCGGCTTGTTGATCTCGGGGTCGTTCACCGTCGCCAGTGCTTCGAGCACCGCGTCTTCCGTAGCCATACCGACGATGGTACGGCGCCGACCACCGGCCGGTGAAAGGGCCGTCAACGGTCGGGTACGTCACTTCCGCGGTCGTCGCCGGACGGGAATAGATCCCGGCGCTCCTCCAACTCCTTGATCAGGTCCTGGAACTCCGAGCGGATCCAGTCACGGGTCGCGACCTCGCCGAGGCCCATCCGCAGCGCGGCGATCTCCCGCGTCAGGTACTCGGTGTCCGCGATCGACCGCTCGTTCTGCTTCCGGTCCTGTTCGAGGTTGACCCGGTCCCGGTCGTCCTGCCGGTTCTGGGCGAGCAGGATCAGCGGCGCCGCGTACGAGGCCTGGAGGGACAGGGCGAGCGTCAGGAAGATGAACGGGTACTCGTCGAACTTCAAGAACCCCGGGGCGAAGACGTTCCACAACACCCAGACGATGATCGTCAGGGTCATCCAGACCAGGAACCTGCCCGTGCCCAGGAAGCGGGCGATCCGCTCCGAGAGCCGGCCGAAGGCCTCGGGGTCGTACTCCGGCAGCAGCCTGGACCGCCGCTCGCGCGGCAGGTCGAGCCGGATGCGGGGCACGGACCGCTCCCGTTCGCGCTCCCGGTCACGCTCAGCCGCCATGCCCGGCCCCCTCCTCGTGGAACTCGGTCTCCCGCCAGTCGTCCGGCAGCAGGTGGTCGAGGACGTCGTCGACGGTGACCGCACCGAGCAGCGAACCGCTCTCGTCGACCACGGGCGCGGCGACCATGTTGTACGCGGCGAGGTAGCTGGTGACGGCGGGCAGCGGGGTGTCCGGGCCGAGGGGCGACAGATCGCTGTCCACCAGCGAGCTGACCAGGGTGAACGGGGGGTCGCGCAGCAGGCGCTGGAAGTGCACCGTGCCCAGGTACTTGCCGGTCGGCGTCTCGTCCGGGGGCCGGCACACGTACACCTGCGCCGCCAGCGCCGGTGACAGGTCCTGCTGCCGGACCCGGGCGAGCGCATCGGCGACGGTGGCATCGGGCCGCAGCACGATCGGCTCGGTCGTCATCAGGCCGCCCGCCGTGCGCTCCTCGTAGGCCATGAGCCGGCGGACGTCGGCGGCCTCGTCCGGCTGCATCAGGGTGAGCAGCCGCTCCTTGTCCTCCTCGGGCAGCTCGGACAGCAGGTCGGCCGCGTCGTCCGGGTCCATCGCCTCCAGGACGTCGGCGGCACGCTCCTCCTTCAGCTTGCCGAGGATCTCGATCTGGTCGTCCTCCGGCAGCTCTTCCAGGACGTCGGCGAGCCGGTCGTCGTCCAGGGCGGCGGCGACTTCGGCGCGCCGCTTGGGCGACAGGTGGTGCAGGGCATTGGCGAGGTCGGCGGGGCGCAGCTTCTCGAAGGTGGCCAGCAGGTTCTCGGCGCCTTGCCCGTGCTCCTCCAGGGAGAAGCCCGTGACCGCCGACCACTCGACCGTCAGGGTCTCGCCCTTGCGGCGCAGCGCCCCGCCCTTGCCCCGGCGGACGAAGACCTTGTCGATCTCCCAGTCGCGTCGGGCGGGCAGTTGCTGGATGGCCACGTCGAGGACCGTCACCTCCTCGCCCGTCTCCACCAGCGTCACCCGTCGGTCAAGGAGCTCGCCGAGGACGAGCCGCTCGGTGGGGCGACGCTCGAAGCGCCGCATGTTGACGACGCCCGTGGTGATGACCTGACCGGAGGCGACTCCGGTGATGCGGGTCATGGGGACGAAGACCCGGCGCCGGCTCAGCACCTCCACGACCATGCCGAGCAGGCGCGGGGGCCGGCGGCCGACGCGGAGCATGGCCACGAGGTCGCTGACCCGGCCGACCTGGTCGCCGACGGGGTCGAAGACGGGGACGCCGGCGAGGTGGGAGACGAAGATCCGGGGAGCGCCTGCCGCCATGCCACGCGCCTCCTCGGTGCCCACGGTGCGGGCCGTCGTAGAGCTTTACCGCTGATTGCGGGACTTTGCCCGCTTCAGGCTAGCCCGTGACGTTCCACCCTGCTCTGGTAGTGACTCCGTACGGCTGCCTGCAGGGCCCCGGTCCCGCCCGGGTACGCTGCGGTCTGCCGCCCCACCGGGTCCGGACCCGGCCCTTCCGCCCGTGGTCCGCCTCCTCCGGCATCCGTACGGGCCGTGCCCGTACCTCCCCCCCCACGACACGAGAGGCAGCGCACATGACCGTTCGTACCCCGTCATCGCGTATCCGCAGGGCCCTCATGCCCCTGGTGCTCGGCGCCGGACTGACGGTGGGACTCACGGCCTGTGCCGCCGACCCGGACGAGGGGACCAACGGAGTGGGGCGGCTCTCCGCGCCCGAGATCGAGCAGAAGGCGCAGACCGCGGCGGACGGTGCGAAGGCGGTGCGGCTGTCCGGCACCCTCGTCAGCAAGGGCGGCACCTTCAAGCTGAACATGCGCCTCAAGCAGGAGGGCGCCACGGGCTCGGTGACGACCAAGAACAGCACCTTCGAGCTGCTGCGGGTCGGTGACGCGCTCTATCTGAAGGCCGAAGCGGGGTTCTGGGCCCATGAGGAGGAGGACGGCGAGGGGCCGTCGGAGGCGGGCTCCGAGGCGGCCGACACCCTCGACGACAAGTACGTGAAGGTGCCCCAGGGCGACCCCTCGTACAAGCAGCTGCGCGGTTTCACCGAGATGGGGCCGCTCCTCGACGGTCTGATCGGTCTGCACGGGGAGAAGAGCAAGGGCGATCGCGCCCAGATCGGCGGGGTGCGCACCATCCGGGTCAGCGGCGGGACCGACGGCGAGGGCGGTGCGCTCGACGTCGCGCTGGAAGGAGAACCGTATCCGCTGAGGTTCGCGCGGGGCGGGGGAGCGGGCGTCGTGGTCCTCTCCGAGTGGAACAAGGACTTCCCGCTCTCCGCCCCGCCGAAGGAAGAGACCCTGGACTACGGCAAGCAGTTGCCCAAGACCTGACGTGCGGTGCCCGCCGCGGCCGATCGCCGTCCCACCGGGAAGGGGCGGCGCGGACCCCGCCCGCTGCGGACCTAGTTCCCGCGCCGCCGCTTGAACAGCAGCCGGGGCAGCGCGGCCGGTACCGGGCGGCGGGTGTTCGCGCCGGTCGGCAGGGGCACCGCGGCCAGCGAGCCGTCCGGCAACTCCGTGCTGAAGGACCGGGGATCGAGCCGCACCACCCGGCATTCACGCGCCCAGCGCTCCGGCACGGCCTCGCCGTCGGGTGCGTTGAGCCGCTTGCCCTTCAGCTCGGCGACGGCCGCGTCCCATTCCTCCGTACCCGGGGCGAGCTCGCGCACGGTCGCCGTCCAGGCGACGATCCGACCGCCCTTGTCCTTGCTGCGGACGGTCACCTCGGCCGTGTCGCCGTCGACCAGCCCCGGCAGCGGTTGCTCACCGGGGCCGTCACCGACGAGGTGCGCGGCCCCGTCGTGCCAGACATGCCAGAGCGCGCGGGCCGGGCCGGTGCCGCGCACCCACACGAGGCCGGACTTCTTGGTGGCCTCCTCGACGAGGGCGGGCCCGAGCAGCTCTTCTGTCATGCCGCGCAGCTTATCGGGCGGGTCCCTACAGCCAGCCGTTGCGCTTGAGCGTGCGGTGGATGGTGAAGCAGACGGCGATGATGCCGGTGAGCACCATCGGGTAGCCGTACCTCCAGTGCAGCTCGGGCATGTGGTCGAAGTTCATGCCGTAGACGCCGCAGACCGCCGTGGGCACGGCGACGATCGCCGCCCACGAAGTGATCTTTCGCATGTCCTCGTTCTGCGCGACGGTCGCCTGCGCCAGATTGGCCTGGAGGATCGAGTTGAGCAGCTCGTCGAAGGCGACGACCTGCTCCTGGACGCGGGCGAGGTGGTCGGCGACGTCCCGGAAGTACTTCTGGATGTCGGGGTCGACGAGCCGCATCGGCCGCTCGCTGAGCAGCTGCATCGGCCGGAGCAGCGGGGTCACGGCCCGCTTGAACTCCAGGACTTCGCGCTTGAGCTGGTAGATCCGGCCGGTGTCCGTGCCGCGGGTGGAGCCCTTCGCGGCAGGCGAGAAGACGTCGATCTCCAGTTGGTCGATGTCGAGCTCGACGGCGTCGGCGACCGCGATGTATCCGTCGACGACGTGGTCGGCGATGGAGTGCAGCACGGCCGAGGGGCCCTTGGCGAGGAGCTCCGGCTCGCCCTGGAGGCGGTGGCGGAGGTTGCGGAGGGAACCCTGGCCGCCGTGCCGGACGGTGATGACGAAGTCGGGACCGGTGAAGACCATCACCTCGCCGCTCTCGACCACCTCGCTGGTTGCGGTGAGTGCGGCGTGCTCGACGTAGTGGATGGTCTTGAAGACGGTGAAGAGGGTGTCGTCGTACCGCTCCAGCTTGGGCCGCTGGTGGGCGTGGACGGCGTCCTCCACGGCGAGCGGGTGCAGCCCGAACTCGGCCGCGATGCCGGCGAATTCGGCCTCGGTCGGCTCGTGCAGGCCGATCCAGGCGAACCCCCCGCCCTCCCGCACCTGCTCCATCGCGCCGCGCGGCGTGAGACAGGCCCGGTCGTCGATCCGGCGTCCGTCGCGGTAGACGGCGCAGTCGACCACGGCGCTGGACGCCGAGTGGTCGCGGGTGGGGTCGTACGCGGTGTACGTGGTCGGGGTCTTGCGCAGGCTGTGCCGCAGGCTGGGGCGGACGGCAGCGGTCAGGTCGCGGATCATCGACATGGGCGTGCTCCTCACGGATCGGCCGTCGGCGCGGAGCGTGGCGCAGCCCGGAATGGGGACGGGGAAGCATCTCGTCCACAAAGCGGGCGGCACCGGAAGGGGCGCGGTGACGGCGGCGCTACAGACAGGGGAAGGCGAGGTGCTCTTCCGTCGTGCGAGCTGCCGGAGGTGCAGGTCCGTGCCGGACCCGGACGTCACCGGGGGGAGCGCACCGAGGGGGAGCGCGGAGCGGCGGAAGAGCGGCTGGTACTGCCCGATCGACTTCGGTCCATCGCAGTCCCACCTCCTCCGGCCGGTCCCCTGTCGGGGATGACGTGTGACGAGCAGTCGGGTATCCCGACCAGTCTCCAACACTATCAGCCGACAGAGGGTCAATCCCTTACTTTGCCCGTTCCATACGCGATCTATGCTCCCCGCATGGGAGAAGTTCTTGCACTGGTTGAAGCCCGGCTCCGTACGGCCCTCGGCGAACCGGACGCACGCGCCGCCGTGACGTTCCTCGGTACGGAGCGCATCGAGGTGCTCCGCTTCGTCGACGGCGACCTCGTGCGGTACGCGACCCTCGGGATGTCGGCACAGCCGATGGCCGATCCGACCTCCGCGCTCGCCGACCCGGTGAAGGGGCCGCGCGCCGAACTCGTCCTCACCGTTCGGCGTGGGCTCGCCGACACCGACAAGGTGCTGCGCCCGCTCGCGGTCCTGGCCGCCACCCCCCAGGTCGAGGGCGTGGTCGTGGCCCCGGGGGCCTCGCTCGACGTCGGAGACCCGCTCTGGCCCGGCGCCCCCTTCAGTTCGGTGCTCGTCGCCGAGTCGGGCGGTCTGGTGGAGGACCTGGACCTGAACGAAGGGCCGGCCCGGGACGGTTCCGCGGCGCAGGGAGGTGGAGGGATGGACCCCGTCCGCTTCCTGCCGCTGCTCCCGATGACCCCGAACGAGGCCGCCTGGAAGCGGGTCCACGGGGCGCAGGCCCTGGAGGAGCGCTGGCTGGCCCGGGGAACGGACCTGCGCGATCCGCTCCGCCGGTCGGTGGAGCTGGACTAGAGGGGCTGGACTAGAGGGGCTGGACCAGAGGGCGGCCGCGACCGGGTGGGTCCCGGACGGCCGCGCCCACGGCCCCTTCTTCCGCCCGCTGCCCGCCCCGGCCGTTCGACGGATCGGCGCCCCGCCCGGGCGCTCGCAACCGCCGATGGGGAGCGCGTACGTCTACGGGGGGTGAACGACTCCCGCCGGACGGGTGATCGTCTGTGGTCATCCTTGACGCGGGACGGAAGAGCTAGGACCGTTGAGCCCTATGAGGGGCGAACCCAGTTGTCCGAAGTGCGGTGGCCGGGTCAGGGCGCCCGGTCTCTTCGCCGACTCCTGGCAGTGTGACGTGCACGGCTCGGTGCACCCGCTCCAGCCCGTGATCCCGCCCAGCGTCGAGGGCCTCGGGGTCGTGGTGCACAGGTCCCACGTCCCGGTGTGGATGCCGTGGCCCCTGCCCGTCGGTTGGCTCTTCACGGGCGTCACGTACGCCGGTGACGACCGCAGCGGCGGGCGTGCGACGGCCGTCGCCTGCTCCGGGCCCGGGCCGCTCGGCGGGATCGGCGAGCTGCTCCTGGTCGCCGAGGAGCTCGGCGTGGGGCTCGGAGCCCGGTACGCCGGCATCGACGGCCTGGACCCCGGTTCCTGCATGGCCATCGACAAGCCACCGCAGGCCAAGGTGCTCGCCGCCGGGCGTCCCACCCCGCTCTGGCACGTGACCGGTGCCCCCCAGGACCGCGCGGTCTTCGCGGGCGAGGCGCGCGGCCTGTGGCTGTGGGCGATCGTCTGGCCCGAGCAGTCCGGCCTCCTGATGTACGACGAGCTGGTCCTGACGGACCTCCGGGACGCCGGCGCAGAGGTCGAGCTGCTGCCCTGTGGCGCACTCACCCCGAGGTTGTTGCACTAGCCCGTGGTGCGAAGCCCCTCTCGCCCCGCCCCGCCCCGTCCTCGGGGCGGCCTGAGTCGCTTTCGCGACACGCCCCGGCCCGCGCCGTCGCCGACCGGTCCCGGGGCCGTCCTGCCGGTGGCGATCCGTACGGGAGCGTTCGATTCGCCCGTTATGCTGGAGCGTCCCTCGTCCGTGCCGAGTCCCTGGAGTACCGCGTCGTGCGCATCGACCTGCACACCCACTCCACGGCCTCCGACGGCACCGATTCCCCGGCCGAGCTGGTCAGGAACGCCGCTGCGGCCGGACTCGACGTCGTCGCGCTCACCGACCACGACACCACGCGGGGCCATGCCGAGGCGATCGCCGCACTGCCCGAGGGGTTGACTCTCGTCACCGGTGCCGAGCTGTCGTGCCGGATGGACGGGATCGGGCTGCACATGCTCGCGTACCTCTTCGACCCGGAGGAGCCCGCGCTCCTCGCCGAGCGCGAGCTGGTGCGCGACGACCGGGTGCCGCGCGCCCGGGGGATGGTCGACAAGCTCCGGGAGCTGGGCGTCCCCGTCACCTGGGAGCAGGTCGCCCGGATCGCCGGCAACGGTTCCGTGGGGCGCCCGCACGTCGCCGAAGCGCTCGTCGAGCTCGGTGTGGTCCCGGACGTGTCCGCGGCCTTCACGTCCGACTGGCTCGCCGACGGCGGTCGCGCGTACGTCGAGAAGCACGAGTTGGACCCGGTCGATGCGATCCGCCTCGTCAAGGCCGCCGGCGGGGTCACCGTCTTCGCCCACCCGCTCGCGGTGAAGCGCGGTCAGGTGCTGCCGGAGGCGTCGATAGCCAGGCTCGCCGAGGCCGGACTCGACGGCATCGAGGTCGACCACATGGACCACGACGAGCCGACCCGGGCCAGGCTGCGCGGGCTGGCGAAGGAGCTCGGCCTGCTGGGCACGGGCTCCAGCGACTACCACGGCAGCCGCAAGACCTGCCGCCTCGGTGAGTACACCACCGACCCCGAGATCTACGGCGAGATCACCCGTCGCGCGGCAGGGGCCTTCCCCGTGCCGGGTGCCGGGGGAGTCCGCTGACCCCTTCAGGGCCCTTCTCCGCCGCCTCCCCGTGACGGCGGCCGGCAGCCGTTGCCCGGCCGTCGCCCCTTGAGGGGCGCGCTCGCCCTGCCCCGCCCCACCCCGCCCGCACGGCTCGGTGCCGTGCCCCGGCGTCCCCTTCCCCGCCCTGGTGCCGGAATCTTTCATTCCGGTCTGCGGGGACACACCCCACCGTTCCACCTCTCGCGCAAGGCAACCCCACCGTGTTCGACGTCGCCGTCTTCGGCTCGCTGTTTCTGACCCTCTTCGTGATCATGGATCCGCCCGGGATCACCCCGATCTTCCTCGCCCTCACCTCCGGCCGCCCGGTCAAGGTGCAGCGCCGGATGGCCTGGCAGGCCGTCACCGTCGCCTTCGGGGTCATCACCGTCTTCGGTCTCCTGGGGCAGCAGATCCTCGACTACCTGCACGTCTCCGTCCCCGCGCTGATGATCGCCGGCGGTCTGCTGCTGCTGCTCATCGCGCTCGACCTGCTCACCGGGAAGACCGACGAGCCCAAGCAGACCAAGGACGTCAACGTCGCGCTGGTGCCGCTCGGGATGCCCCTGCTCGCCGGGCCCGGCGCCATCGTCTCCGTCATCCTCGCCGTGCAGAACGCCGACGGCGTGGCCTCGCAGGTCTCCGTCTGGACCGCCATCGCCGCCATGCACGTCGTGCTCTGGCTGACCATGCGGTACTCGCTCGTGATCATCCGCGTCATCAAGGACGGCGGTGTCGTCCTGGTGACCCGACTCGCCGGCATGATGCTCTCCGCCATTGCCGTGCAGCAGATCATCAACGGCATCACCCAGGTGATCCAGGGCTCCTGAGGGGCTGCGAACCTCCCCGGACGCCACTGCGCCCCCGTACGGATTCCGCTTCTGCGAAGTCCGTACGGGGGCGCGGTGCGTGGTGTGGAACCGCCGTGTTACGAGGCCGAGGTCTCGGCGGGTCGGATCCAGATGCGCTGGCCGATCGCGGCGGCCTGCTGCACGATCCTGTTGACGGAGGAGGCGTCCACGACGGTCCGGTCGACGGGCGTGCCGTCGATGTCGTCGAGTCGCAGGATTTCGAAGCGCACGGGCTTCTCCCTTCGTCTGAGTTGATCCTCCAGATGGAGAACTGCGTTACGTACGGGTTCAACGAGATGCACCCTGCAAACATTCCTTACGCTAAGGAAATTTTTTGGATGCCTAACTACTGGCTGGTAGGCGGGTGTGGCGGCCGGCCCCGTCGCGGCGGACAATGAGCCGCGTATGAACGACGCAGACACCACTCAGGTGAACGACACCAACGGCGCTCGGACGAACGACAACGGCACCGGGGACACTCGGACCGACGACGCCGATGCACGGCTCCACGCGCTCGACGCCCGCCTGGAGCGCACCAATGAGCTCCTCCAGCGGATGCTGGCCGAAGTGGCCAAGACCCCTTCCACCCACGCCATCTTCGTCGACGCAGGTTACGTCCATGCTGCGGCCGGGTTGCTGGTGGCGGGTACCGAGGACCGCCGCTCCTTCGACCTCGACGCCGAGGGCCTGATCGAAGCCTTCATCGACAAGGCCCGCACGATCTTCGCGGACAGCAGACTGCTCCGGGTCTACTGGTACGACGGGGCCCGGCGCCGGATCCACACGCCCGAACAACAGGCCATCGCCGAGCTGCCCGACGTCAAGGTCCGCCTCGGCAACCTCAACGCCAACAACCAGCAGAAGGGCGTCGACTCCCTCATCCGCAGCGACCTGGAGTCCCTCGCCCGCCACCGGGCCATCAGCGATGCGGCCCTCGTCGGCGGCGACGAGGACCTCGTCTCGGCCGTCGAAGCGGCCCAGGGCTACGGGGCGCGCGTGCACCTCTGGGGCATCGAGGCCGCCGAAGGGCGCAACCAGGCCGAGGCGCTCCTCTGGGAGGTCGACAGTCAGCGCACCTTCGAGCTGGACTTCTGCCGTCCCTACGTCACGCGCCGCCCGGTCACCACGTACGAGAACGAGGGAGAGCCGCCGCCCTCCCGAGAGGAGGTGCGCTTCGTCGGCGCCCAGATCGCGGCCACCTGGCTCGCCGAGCGCGGCCGGGACCGGCTCGCCGAACTCCTACCGGGCGCGCCCTACCTCCCCGGACCGGTCGACCAGGACCTGCTCGTCGAGGCCGAACGCCTGCTCAGCCGTTCCCTGCGCGGCCACGCCTCGCTCCGGCGCGCGCTGCGCGACGGTTTCTGGCAGCACCTCAAGGCGCAGTACTGACCCGGGCCGGAGCGGTCGCCCGCTCCCAGAAACCGGTGAGGCGCACCGTCAGTTCTTCGGGGTGCGACACGTTCGGCGAGTGACCGGCACCCGCCACGACCGTGTGGTGGGCACCGGTGCGCGCCGCGGCCACGGAGAGCTCCGCCGGCGCCCAGACCATCTCGTCCGAGCCGTAGGCGAAGTGCAGCGGCATCGACAGCGCCGCCAACTGCTCGGTACCGTCCTCGCGGCTCAACAAGAGCCTTCCTGCGCCTGAGAGTTGGGCGATCCGGGTACGCATCCAGCGCCGCCGCAGAAAACCGGCGAGCTCGGGAGCGTCATACGTGTCCGGCTCCTCGCCCCGATCGTCCAGCCAGCACATCGCCTGCCAGACCTGCTCCTTCGACAACAACGTCAGCGAGGCGCGCAGCACCCACAGGCGGATCCGCTGCGGCCGGGCGACCCGACCGGGCCCCGAGGAGAGCAGGGTGAGCGAGCGGAAGGCGCCCGGCGCGACCCCGGCCGCCGCACGCGCCACCAGGCCGCCGAACGAGTGGCCCACCAGATGGACGGGCCCGTCCCCCAAGGCCGCCGCCTGCGCCACCGCGTCGAGGGCGAGCGCCTTGCGGCGGTACGCGGCCCGGCCCCGGGGCCCGTGCGTCTCGTTCTGACCGCGTCCGTCCACGGCCACCACCCGGTACCCGGCCTCGCTCAACGGGCCGAGCAGGGCGAGGAAGTCCTCCTTGCTGCCGGTGTACCCCGGCAGGAGCAGGGCGGTACCCCGCCGTTCGCCCGAGGGCGCGGTGTCGAGCACGGCGAAGCGGCCACGCGCGGTCTCCAGCCGACGGGCGCGGGTGCGGGGCGGCAGGACGAGGGAACGGGGCTTGCTCATACCTGGACTGTAACGGCGCGCCCGGAGGACGGCCGTGCGGGCCCGGAGCGAGAGACGTGCGGCCGGGGGAGAGCCGGGTCGTCACGGTCCCTGTCGGGGGGCAAGTCCGAGGGGAGCGCTGCACGTGGACGGGCCCGATGCGCCCGAGCGGCCCGATCCCGTGTGACGGGGACCGGGCCGCTCGGGCGGCGCGGACGCGGATCAGCCCTCCGGCTCGGCCACTGCCTTCTTGGTGGAGCGGCGGCGCGGAGCGGCCTTCTCGGGGGCCTCCTCGGTCGCCGGCGACTCGACCACGGCGTCCGCCGCCTTCTTCGTCGTACGACGACGGGCCGGTGCCTTCGGTGCGGTCTTCGGGGCGGAAGCGTCCGGAGACTCGGCGGCGACGGCCTTCTTGGCGGTGCGGCGGCGGGGTGCGGCCTTCTTGGGGGCTTCGTCGGTCGCCGGTGCCTCGGTGGTTTCGAGGACCGGTTCGGCGACGGCCTTCTTGGCGGTGCGGCGGCGCGGTGCGGCCTTCTTGGGGGCTTCGTCGGTCGCCGGTGCCTCGGTGGTTTCGAGGACCGGTTCGGCGACGGCCTTCTTGGCGGTCCGGCGGCGCGGTGCGGCCTTCTTCGGGGCCTCCTCCACCACGGGTTCGGCGACGGGGGCGGCCACGACGATGACCTCGCCGGTCGACCCTGCGGTCGTGGGAGAACCCGCAGGACGACGGGCCGTACGACGACGACGGGGCGCGGCCTCCTCGACGACCGGCGCGGCCACCGGCTCGACGACCGGCTCTTCGACGACCGGGGCCTCGGCGGTCACCGGCGGGCCGGCGGGCCGGCGGGCCGCACGGCGGCGGCGCGGCGCCGGAACCTCGATGGCCGGGGCTGCTGCCGTGGGTTCCACGACCGGCGCGGGGGCGATCTCCGCGACCGGCTCGGCCACCGGCTCCACGACGGCCACCGGCTCCACGACGGCGGCCTTCTTGGCGGTGCGGCGGCGCGGGGCCTTCTTCGGCTCCTCGACCTGCCGCTCCTCGGCGACGACCGGAGCGGTCTCGACGATCGGCCTGGACATCAGGGCGATGGCGGCCGATTCGGGCGTCTGGAAGGTCACGGTCTCGTCCACCGGACGCGCCACCCGGGCGCGGCGCCGGCGCGGCGCCGGGGCCGGAGCGGGCTGGGAGGCCACGGGGGCCCGGTCGACCGGAGCCGCGGTCACGGCCTCCGGACGGGCGGCGGTCCGCGCCCGGCGGCGGGGAGCCTTCGGCTCTTCGACGGCCGGTGCCCGGACCGCCGGAGCCGCAGCGGCGGCCTCGACGACCGGCGCCTCGACGGCGGCCGGCTCCGCGATGACCGGAGCGGCGACTGCGACCGGCGCCGGGGCCGCGGCCGAAGCACCCGTGCGGGTGCGGCGGCGACGGCGCGGGGTGCGCGGTGCGGACTCGGCGCGGGCCTCGTCCGTCACGGCCTCCACGACCGGGGCCTCCACGACCGGGGTCGCCACGGTCACTTCGTCGGTGAGCTCGCTGCCGCCACGGGTACGGCGACGCTGGCGCGGGGTCCGCGTGCGGGCCGGGCGCTCCTCGGTCCGCGCGGCGGCCTTCGGCGCACGGCCACGGCGACCACCGGGCTCACCCAGGTCCTCCAGTTCCTCCGCGGCCAGACCGGCACGGGTCCGCTCGGCGCGGGGCAGGACGCCCTTGATGCCCTCGGGGATGTCCAGGTCGGCGTAGAGGTGCGGGGAGGTCGAATAGGTCTCGACCGGATCGTTGAAGTCGAGGTCCAGGGCCTTGTTGATGAGCTGCCAGCGCGGGATGTCGTCCCAGTCGACCAGCGTCACCGCCGTACCCTTGGCGCCCGCACGGCCGGTCCGGCCCACGCGGTGGAGGAAGGTCTTCTCGTCCTCCGGCGACTGGTAGTTGATGACGTGGGTGACGCCTTCGACGTCGATGCCGCGTGCGGCGACGTCGGTGCAGACGAGCACGTCGACCTTGCCGTTGCGGAAGGCGCGCAGCGCCTGCTCACGGGCGCCCTGACCGAGGTCGCCGTGGACCGCGCCGGACGCGAAGCCGCGACGCTCCAGCTGTTCGGCGATGTCGGCGGCGGTGCGCTTCGTGCGGCAGAAGATCATCGCCAGTCCCCGGCCCCTGGCCTGCAGGATGCGGGAGACCATCTCCGGCTTGTCCATCGAGTGCGCACGGTAGACGTGCTGGGTGATGTTGGCGACGGTCGCGCCCTCGCCATCGGGCGAAGTGGCCCGGATGTGGGTGGGCTGCGACATGTAGCGGCGGGCGAGGCCGATGACCGCGCCCGGCATGGTGGCCGAGAAGAGCATGGTCTGGCGCTTGACCGGAAGCATGTTGATGATCTTCTCGACGTCGGGCAGGAAGCCCAGGTCGAGCATCTCGTCGGCCTCGTCGAGGACGAGGACCTTCACGCGGGAGAGGTCCAGCTTGCGCTGGCCGGCCAGGTCCAGGAGGCGGCCGGGGGTGCCGACGACGACGTCGACGCCCTTCTGCAGCGCCTCGACCTGCGGCTCGTACGCACGGCCGCCGTAGATGGCGAGCACGCGGACGTTGCGCACCTTGCCGGCGGTCAGCAGGTCGTTGGTGACCTGCTGGCACAGCTCGCGGGTGGGAACGACGACGAGCGCCTGCGGGGCGTCAGTCAGCTGCTCGGGCTCGACCCGACCGGCCTCGGCGTCCAGGGGGACGACGACGCGCTCCAGGATGGGGAGGCCGAAACCGAGGGTCTTGCCCGTGCCGGTCTTGGCCTGGCCGATGACGTCGGTGCCGGTGAGGGCGACCGGAAGGGTCATCTCCTGGATGGGAAAGGGATTCACGATGCCGACTGCCTCAAGGGCCTCGGCCGTTTCGGGAAGGATTCCGAGCTCTCGGAAAGTCGTAGTCAGGGTGCTGCCTCTTCTGTGAGACGCGGCGCGAGGCGAACGATGGGGGTCGTACCGTGCCGGGATCTTCCGGGGGGATCGGGGAGATCACCGCCGGGTGGCACGGGACCACTGCCGTCGCTCGAGCGTCGTACCGCTGAGGGTGACCCTTC
Source organism: Streptomyces sp. NPDC058877 (assembly GCF_042742855.1). NCBI lineage: Bacteria > Bacillati > Actinomycetota > Actinomycetes > Kitasatosporales > Streptomycetaceae > Streptomyces > Streptomyces sp. NPDC058877. The sequence goes on from NZ_JBHYMF010000021.1 coordinate 27,785, forward strand.
CGCGGGTCCGCCGGAAGGGCTGTCGGGCCGGAGCCGATCGGGCCACCGACCGGGCATCCTCATTCATGAGTCGGCCCACCGAATACGTCCGAACGTGCGAATACATGTCCGCATACTCAGCAGGCGCTTTACCACTGTACCCCGGATTCGCGCATGTGTGTTGGGCGAATTGGTGATGAGGGCACGGTCACACTGATTGACCAGGGCCTTCCCGGGTCGCGCGGGCGGGCTATTGTGCGCTTCATGGAGACGCCTGACAACGCCACACCCACCGGGATCGCCGCCAAGGACTGGGCGGAGGCTTCCGCGGAGCCGCAGTACCGCGCCGCCGTGATCGACCTCCTCGGTGCCCTCGCCTATGGAGAGCTGGCGGCTTTCGAACGGCTCGCCGAGGACGCCAAGCTGGCGCCGACCCTCGCGGACAAGGCGGAGCTGGCGAAGATGGCCTCGGCCGAGTTCCACCACTTCGAGCGGCTGCGGGACCGCCTGGCGGCCGTCGAGACCGAGCCGACCGCGGCCATGGAGCCCTTCGCCAAGGCGCTCGACGACTTCCACCGCCAGACGGCCCCCTCGGACTGGCTGGAGGGCCTGGTCAAGGCGTACGTGGGCGACTCGATCGCCAGCGACTTCTACCGGGAGGTCGCGACCCGGCTCGACTCCGACACGCGCGGGCTCGTCCTCGGGGTGCTCGACGACACCGGCCACGGCAACTTCGCGGTCGAGAAGGTCCGTGCGGCGATCGATGCCGATCCGCGCGTCGGCGGCCGGCTCGCGCTCTGGGCGCGTCGCCTCATGGGCGAGGCGCTCTCCCAGGCCCAGCGGGTGGTCGCCGAGCGCGACGCCCTCTCGACGATGCTGGTGGGCGGGGTGGCGGACGGCTTCGACCTGGCAGAGGTGGGGCGGATGTTCTCCCGGATCACCGAGGCGCACACCAAGCGCATGGCCGCGCTGGGCCTGGCCGCGTAGCGCGACGTACGAGGAGTGCGGGGCGGGCGCTGTTCACGCCGCCGCTGATCGACGCAGCCGCGAGGCCGGGCGGATCAGCAAGGAGAGCAGCACCGCCGCCACCACCACCGCTCCGACGAGGGTGGCGAAGAAGTGACCGGGGCCGAGTGCGCCGTGTGTGACGAGGGCACCGAACACCCCACCGAGGGCGCCGGTGATCAGGACTCTCCCCCGGCCGGGGAGGCGGTCGGCCAACCACTGGACGGCTGCCCAGGCCAGGGCGAAACCGAGCAGGGCGGAGCCGAGGGCTTCCAGGAACACGGCGGATCACCTCGCGAGGGGTGCGGGGCGGGTGGGGTGGTCACAGCCCTCCTACCCCCAGCGCCCTCGGTGCAATCCTCCCGTACGCCCTGACGTGGACGTACGCGCCGTCGAGGAGCCCCCGAAGCACCACCGAGGGGCGTGGTGGACCGCGCCGCACCGACCCCGTGCGAAGGGCCCGGTGGACCGGAACGGTCCACCGGGCCCTTCGCGTCAGAAACCGGGTTCGGAACTCAGAGCGCGCCGAAACCCACCCGACGCACGCTGGGCTCGCCGAGCTCCACGTACGCGATCTTCTCGGCCGGGACGAGGACCTTGCGGCCCTTCTCGTCCGAGAGGCTGAGCAGCGGTGCCTTGCCGCCCAGCGCGTCGGCCACCGCGCGCTCGATGTCCTCGGCGGACTGTCCGCTCTCCAGAACGATCTCCCGGGGTGCGTGCTGCACGCCGATCTTGACCTCCACGGCTATGTCCCTCCGAACGGTCAGCATTGCGCGGACGACCCGCGCCGTACGCTGCACACATTAGCCCGGAGAGGGGACCCGCAAGGGTCAGCCGCCGCACGCCAGGAGCGAACAGCACCGGGGAACGATCAGTGGCCCTCGGCGCTCAGCTGACCGTCCGCCGGGTGCAGCGGGAAGCCCGCGATGCCGCGCCAGGCGAGCGAGGTGAGCAGTTCGACCGCCTTGTCGCGGGCGATGCCGGAGTCGCTCGACAGCCAGTAGCGGGCGACCACCTGGGAGACGCCGCCGAGGCCGACGGCGAGCAGCATCGACTCGTCCTTGGACAGGCCGGTGTCCTCGGCGATCACGTCGGAGATGGCCTCGGCGCACTGCAGGCTGACCCGTTCCACGCGCTCGCGCACGGCGGGCTCGTTGGTCAGGTCGGACTCGAAGACCAGCCGGAACGCGCCGCCCTCGTCCTCCACGTAGGCGAAGTACGCGTCCATGGTCGCCGCGACCCGGAGCTTGTTGTCCGTGGTGGAGGCCAGGGCCGTGCGCACGGCGAGCAGGAGGGACTCGCAGTGCTGGTCGAGCAGTGCCAGGTACAGCTCCAGCTTGCCGGGGAAGTGCTGGTAGAGCACCGGCTTGCTGACGCCGGCCCGCTCGGCGATGTCGTCCATCGCGGCGGAGTGGTACCCCTGGGCGACGAAGACCTCTTGGGCCGCGCCGAGCAGCTGGTTCCGTCGGGCACGTCGCGGCAGGCGCGTGCCCCGTGGGCGTGCTGCCTCTGTCTGCTCGATGGCGCTCACCGCGGCCTCCTACATATCGATCCATGTGCGCTGTCGCGCCGCGCCGCCATCGTACTTTTGGGTAACCCGGCTGTGCTCGGTGCGAACGCAGAATTTCACGGACCGGACGCCCGGGTCGACAGTCGATTCAAGATTAAACCGAACAAAACGGCGGCAGTCCGTCGTTCAGCGGTAGTCGTCCTCGTCCAGGGCGACGACCCGGCTCTGCTCCGAAGCGTCGGCCTCGTTGGCCGAGTCGCGTTCCAGGTGAGTGGTCTCTTCGTCCTCGCGCTGCTGAAGTTCGGTGTGCTGCTCGGCGGCGTCCGCCTCCGGGATCTCCTGGTCCAGCACGGCGTCCTCTTCCTCGGTGAACGTGTCCGGCTCGCTCGGATCGGCAGTCATGCGGTTCCTTCCAGGGGGGGCGGGTCGCGGTGCTCCCGATGGCCCTCCCCTTGAGCGTAGGAGCGAACGCGTCGTGCCGCACACGCACCTGTGACGGCACCCACACGCATCGCCGCGTGATCGTCTCGTAATATTGCGGCCATGTCCTCGACCGAGCTGCCGGAAACCCGTACCGCTGCCGCACCCTCCGCGTCGCGGACCCGCGCCGTACGGGTGGCCGACGGCGAGGAACTCCGCTCCGTCGCACTGCCCGGACTCACCCTCACCGTGCGCGGCCGGTCGGGCGACCGGTCCGGTCTGCCGCCCGCGCTGTACGTCCACGGTCTCGGCGGTTCCTCGCAGAACTGGTCCGCCCTGATGCCGCTGCTCGCCGACCTCGTCGACGGGGAGGCGGTCGACCTGCCCGGCTTCGGCGACTCCCCGCCGCCGGACGACGGGAACTACTCGGTCACCGGACACGCCCGCGCCGTCATCCGGTTCCTGGACGCCGCGGGGCGCGGCCCGGTGCACCTCTTCGGCAACTCGATGGGGGGCGCCGTCGCCACCCGGGTCGCCGCGGTCCGACCGGACCTCGTCCGCACCCTCACCCTCGTCTCCCCGGCCCTGCCCGAGCTCCGCGCCCAGCGCACCGCCTGGCCCACCGCGCTGCTCGCGGTCCCCGGCGCCGCCCCGTTCTTCGCGAAGCTCACCAAGGAGTGGACGGCCGAGCAGCGGGTCAAGGGCGTCCTCTCGCTCTGCTACGGCGATCCCGGCCGGGTCACGGAGGAGGGCTTCCGGCACGCCGTCGAGGAGATGGAGCGGCGACTTGAGCTCCCCTACTTCTGGGACGCCATGGCCCGCTCCTCGCGCGGCATCGTCGACGCCTACACCCTCGGCGGGCAGCACGGCCTGTGGCGACAGGCCGAACGGGTCCTCGCCCCGACCCTGTTGGTCTACGGTGGGCGCGACCGACTCGTCTCGTACCGGATGGCCCGGAAGGCTGCCGCCGCCTTCCGGGGTTCGCGCCTGCTGAGCCTTCCCGAGGCGGGGCACGTCGCGATGATGGAGTACCCGGAGACGGTCGCTCGGGCCGTCCGGGACCTGATCGCAGATGACGACGGGAGCTGATCCGGGGCGTGGGACGACACAGTCGCAAGGGCGCCGCACCTCCGGTGACCGACGCCGCACGACGGACGGCAGCGGGACCGGGGGCGGGTGAGACGGGGGCGGCGCCGGGGACGGGCCGTCGCCGCAGGCCCGTCGGCGGTCCCGACCAGGAAGCCGACGGCACGCCCGCGCACGGCACGCCGATGTACGGCACGCCCGCGCACGGCACGCCCCAGTACGGTGCTGCCCGCCGCGCCGCGCCCGCCCGCGGCGCCCCCGGGTACGGCGTGACCTTCGACGGGCCCGCCCACGGCACGCCCGGCACCCCGGCGCACGTGGTGCCCCTCTACGAACCGTCCGTACGGGGCGGCCATCCCCAGCACGAGGAGGCCTCCACCCCGCGGTTCGCACCGTCCGGTCCCGGACGGGGCGCACCGCGGACCTTCGTGCCCGAGCGGGACGACCCCCGCGGGCCCGTCGTTCCCGCACCCCGCAGGGAGGACGTCGCCGACGGCCCCGAGACGGCGGGGGGAGCGGACGCCCGGGCCGGCCGGGGCGGTCTCGGCCGCACGGTCACCGGGGTCGCGGCGGCTGCCGTCGCCACCGTCCTCGCCGTCGTCGTCGCCGGGCAGGTCGCGAAGCGGAACGACGACACCGCTGCCGCACCCGCCGTGGAGAAGCCGGCCGAGCGGCCCGCCGACGACAGCTCCGCCTCCCGCTCCGACGACCGGACCCTGCCGGAGATGCCGGCCCCCACCGAGACTCCGCCGACGTACGAGCAGTTGATGACCCGCCAGTTCCCGATCGACCCGGAACTGAAGGGCTCCGGCGAGTTCGAGGCCGTCCCGGGGCTGGACGAGGCGCCCGGCAAGGGGCGGTTGGTCCGCTACCGGGTCGACGTCGAGAAGGGGATCCCCCTCGACGCGAAGCTCTTCGCCGACGCCGTGCAGAAGACCCTGAACGACAAGCGCAGTTGGGCCGGTCAGGGCGACATGACCTTCGAGCGCATCTCCAGCGGGGACCCGGAGTTCGTCATCACCCTCGCCAGCCCGGGGACCACCGGCGTGTGGTGCGCGAAGTCCGGGCTCGACACCACCGTCGACAACGTGTCCTGCGATTCGGCCTCCACCCAGCGCGTGATGATCAACGCCTTCCGCTGGGCGAAGGGTGCGGACACCTTCGGCGCCAAGGCGATGTACGCCTACCGCCAGATGCTCATCAACCACGAGGTGGGGCACCGGCTCGGACACGGGCACCAGAACTGCCGCACGCCGGGTGCGCTGGCCCCCGTGATGCAGCAGCAGACCAAGACCCTGGAGATCGACGGGATCAAGTGCCGTCTCAACCCCTGGGTGTACCCCGGTAGCTGACGGGTCGTCCGGTCGCGCTCCGTTCCGCGCGACGGGACGGAGTGCGAGGCCGGGGGTGGCTGATGCGTGACCCTCGGTGATCGTTTCCCCGCGTAGCGCGACAGAACGCGACCGCGGTGGGAAAGTTACGTGCATTCACCCCTTCCGGTGGTGCGGCGGACAACCGTCCGTCGCACCACCGGTGTCTCCGCTTACGTTCTTCCCGCTGCGAGTCATCGGGCCAACGGTGGCTGTCGTCAAGGGAGATCGGGGGTGTACGCGTGCGGATCGGACTGCTCACGGAAGGTGGCTACCCGTACGCCGTCGGTGAGGCCGGACGCTGGTGCGAACGGCTCGTACGCGGGCTCGGGCAGCACCAGTTCGACCTCTACGCCCTCGGCGGGACCGGTCGCCCCCTTCCGCTGCCGCCGAACGCCCGGATCGTCCGCACCGCCGACCTCGGCGGACCCGACGCCCCCGGCGTTCCCGCGGCGTCGAAGGGCCCCGCCGAGCACCGCGCTTCCCGCCGGCACCACGGACGTCACGAGCGCCGCCGCTTCGCGGAGGCCTACCGTCGGCTCGTCACCGGGATCTGCGCCGAGGGCGAGGACGCCTCCTTCGCCACCGGGCTCTACGCCCTCGCCGAACTGGCCCGGGAGCGCGGCGGACTGCCCGGGGCGCTCCGCTCCGACGACGCCGTCCGTGCGCTGGAGTCAGCCTGCCGCGCGCCCGGCGCACGCCGGGGCGCCGCCGCTGCCGGACTCTCCGACCACCTCGCCTTCGCCGAGCACCTGGAGCGCCTCCTCCGCCCGCTCTCCCTCGACTGGTACGGGGAAGAGGAGCTTGGTGCGGTCGACCTCTGCCACGCCGCGGCCGGAGGCGCCGTCGCCCTCCCCGGCCTGCTGGTCAAACGCTTCTTCGGAACCCCGCTGCTCGTCACCGAGTACGGCGTACCGCTGCGCACCCACTACCTCTCCCCGGCCGGCGCCGACCTCTCCGCCCCGCTGCGCGCCCTGCTCGCCGCCTTCCACGGCCGGCTCGCCGCGGAAACCTACCGGCAGGCGGCCCTCCTCACCCCCGGCAACGCCCACGCCCGCCGTTGGCAGGAACGCTGCGGCGCCGACCGCGCCCGCATCCGCACCGTCCACCCCGGCATGGCGGCCGACCGCTTCGCCGAGGTCGGCGAAGACGAAGGGAGCGGTGACCCCGCCACCCTCGTCTGGATCGGTCGGGTCGAACCCGCCAAGGACCTCATCGCCCTCCTGCACGCCTTCGCCGAGATCCGGTCCCGGCAGCCCGACGCCCGGCTGCGGATCGTGGCCGTGCCCGCCCCCGATCCCGGTGCCGGCGCCTACCTCGCCCACTGCAAGGGGCTCGCGGCCCAGCTCTTCCCCGACGAGGCCACCGGGGCGCACGCCGTCGGCGAGAACCCCGTCTCCTTCGAGGAACTCGGCGACCCGGAGGCCCCCACCCTGGAGGACACCTACGCCTCCGGCGCGATCGTCGTCCTGTCCAGCCTCGTCGAAGGCTTCCCCGCCAGCCTCGTCGAAGCGATGTTCTGCGCCCGGGCCACCGTCTCCACCGACGTCGGCGCCGTCGTCGAGATCATCGGAGGCACCGGCCTCGTCGTCCCCCCGCGCAACCCCCGCGCACTCGCCGACGCCTGTCTCGCGCTGCTCCGGGACCCCGAGCGCCGCCACCGGCTCGGTGCCGCGGCCCGTGCCCGCGCGCTGGAACTCTTCACCGTCGAACAGAACCTCGCCGCATTCCGCGGCATCTACCTCGAACTCCTCTCCCACGCGCCGGTGCGCCACCGCCCCGGGGACGGAGTCCCCTTCGCCCACCCGGCCGAGGCCCACGTGCCGGGCAGTTGGGCGCACAAGGCCGTCACCGCGGGGACAGGAACCCCCGATGTCTGAAGGAGGCATCCCCATGCGCAGTTCCGCCGCACCGACGAGCCCCGGAGCCTGGGACGCCCGCTCCGAAGCCCTCCTCGGCGCCCCCGCCCTCACCGTGACCGACCCCCCCGCCTCCGAGGGTGCCGCTCCGCACGGGACGGCCCCGACCTCCGTGCCGCCCCCGCACCCCGGCACCGCCTGGGCGTCGCCCCCCGCGTCCGGGGCCCAGGAGCCCCCGGACGCGGGCGACCCCGCGCCCCGACCGGCCCCTGCCGGCGGAACGGGCCCGGTGCACCGGACCGCTCCACGGCCGACGACGACCCCGGCCGCGCCGTCGGCCGCGCGGCCCGGGAACCGTCGGGGGAACGCCGACCCCGTCAAGGTGCTCGTGCACCGGCACCGCGAGCTCTGTGAGCGGGCGGTCGACCCCCTGGAGGTCGCCGCGGGCCTCGAAGCACGGGGATTCACCGACCGGACCGCCGCACGCTTCCGGCACCGGGACGTGTTCTCGCTCGCCGAGGAGCTGTACGCGCGCGTGCCGCGAAGACCGGAGAAGGCCGCGCCCCCCGCGCGGCCCGGGACGCCGCCCCGTCCCTGGGCGCTCGCCGTGCTCGCCCCCGGCGCGGTCGCCGGGCTCACCGGCCTCGGACTGGCCTTCGCCCGGGGGCCGGTGCGCCCCCTCCTCGGCGTCGCCGGCGCCCTCGCGCTCGGTGCCGCCCTCCTGCTCGCCGTCAGCCGCGGCCCCTTCCGCGTCCCCGACGGCAGGACCGTTCCCGCCGCCCGGCTCTGGACCCTCTGGCTCCTGGCGTACGCGGTCGGCGGCGACGGGCTCCTCGAACAGCTCCTCGGCGGCGGCCTGGACGGACCCTGGGGCCTCACCCCCGCCCCCCTCCTGGGCCTTGCCCTCGCCGTCGCCCCCGCTGCGTGGTGCGCCCACCTCTTCGCGGGCAGGGCGCGCCGCCGGATCACCGACAGCCGAGGCCTCGCCGCCTTCGCCGCCGCCGTCCGACCGCTGTTCCTCGGCACCGTGGCCCTCCAACTCCTCGCCCTGACGGCCCTGCTCGCCGTCACCCGGTTCAGTGCCGGGGCCCTGGCACTCGGCGCGCTCCTCCTGCTCGCCCGACTGCTCGCCGTCCACGGCCGCCCCGAGACGGCCGCCGCCGCCCTCGCCACCGCCTGCGCCGCCGAAGCCCTCGCCCTCACGAGCGCCCTCGCCGGCCGCGTCCCGCTCGCCGGCTTCGAGGTGCTCGACGCCCCGGTGCGCTCCCTCACCGACCTCTGGGGAGTCGGCGCCGTTCCGACCCTGGCCTGCGGCGCCGCCGCGCTCTGCCTGCTGGCCCGTGCGACCGGTGCCCTCGCCCGGGCCTCCGCCCACACCACCCCGTGAACCCCCGCGCACCCGCGGAGCCGACGCCGCGGGCGTGCCCCGTCACCCTTCCCACCACCCCGCAAGGAGATCGAAGACCATGACCCCCCAATCCCCAGCACCGGCCGGTCGGCACGTAGGGGCCGCACGATGAGGGTGCTACTGCTCGGAGCCAACGGCTTCATCGGCCGCTTCGTCGCCGACCGGCTGCTCGCCGACCCCGCCGTCCACCTCACCGCGCTCGGCCGGGGCGACGACGCCGACGTGCGCTTCGACCTCGCCTCCGGCAGTCCCGGTGCGCTCACCCGCTTCCTCGACGCCGTCCACCCCGGGGTCGTCGTCAACTGCGCCGGAGCCACCCGCGGCGGCGCCCGCGAGTTGACCCGGCACAACACCGTCGCCGTCGCCACCGTCTGCGAGGCCCTGCGGCGCAGCGGTTGCGGCGCCCGGCTCGTGCAGGTCGGTTGTGCCTCGGAGTACGGGCCGAGCCAGCCCGGTTCCTCGACGGCCGAGGACGCGATCCCGCGTCCCGGCGGCCCGTACGGGGTGTCCAAGCTCGCCGCGACCGAACTCGTCCTCGGCTCCGGGCTCGACGCCGTCGTCCTGCGGGTCTTCTCCCCGGTGGGACCGGGCACCCCCGCCGGTTCCCCGCTCGGCCGCCTCGCCGAGGCCATGCGCCGCGCGATGCAGGCCGGGGACGGTGAGCTCAAGCTCAGCGGCCTGGGCGTGCAACGGGACTTCGTCGACGTGCGGGACGTGGCCCGGGCCGTCCACGCGGCCTCCCTCTCCGCCGCCCAGGGCGTGGTCAACATCGGCACCGGCCGGGCCGTGAAGCTCCGGGACGCCGCCGCGGTCCTCGCGCGGGTCGCCGGATACGCCGGCAACCTGCACGAGCTGGACGCACCGCACGGCATTCCGCAGCGTCCACTGATCGGCGCCCCCCGCACCGAGGGGACCATCGCCGACCAGCTGGCCGCCGCCCCGTACCCGTACCCCGACGGCTGCGGCCCCTGGCAGCAGGCCGACGTCCGCACCGCCCGCGACCGGCTCGGCTGGCGGCCCCGGATCAACCTGGAGGAGTCCCTCGCCGACATCTGGATGGAGGCGGCGTGTCGCATCTGACGGCGACCACCGCCACCGGAGCCGTCCAGGCCCTCGGCTTCGGAGTCCCGGGCTACGCCCATCCGCTGCTCGCCCCCGTCGAGTGGGCCGAACTGACCCGGCCCGGGACCCCGCTGCACTGGGCGGTGCTCAACGTGGCGGACGGTCCCGGGAGCCGGCCGGACCCGCACTGCCTGGAGGCGGCCGGGAAGCTGCGGAACACCGGGGCCACGGTCCTCGGACACCTGGACCTGGCGCACGGCATCCGGCCCCTCGGGGAGCTGGTCTCGGACGCCCACCGCTTCTCCGACTGGTACAAGGTCGGCGGCTTCTACCTGGACCGGGCACCCGCCGACCGTGCGGACCTGGCCGGGACGCGGCGGCTCGCCGCGACCCTGGGGGCCGTCCTCGACGGCGGGGCCCACCTCGTCCTCGGCCACGGCACCCATCCCCATCCGGGGTTCGCCGAGGTCGCCGACCAGTTGGTGACCTTCTCCGGCTCCTGGGCGGACTACCGCTGGTCGCAGGTGGCGGAGTGGACCGCCGAGTACACCGAGACGAAGTTCGTCCACCTCGTCCACGGGGTTCCGCGCACCCACCTGGAGGAGGCCCTGCGGATCGCCCGTTGGCAGGGGGCGGGGACGATCTTCTTCACGGACCGGACCGGACGGCCGGGACAGAACGACCAATTCCACGCGCTGCCCGGCTACTGGGACGAAATCGTCTCGCGGATCGGACCGGGTGTCTCGGAATGAGAAGGGGCGTGGCAGTGTTACGGGAAGAACAACCGTACTGACATACCGACCACCGGAGTCCCCGTGTCGCTGCCACCCCTGGTCGAGCCGGCCGCCGAGCTCACCGTAGACGAGGTCCGCAGGTACTCCCGCCACCTGATCATCCCGGATGTCGGGATGGACGGGCAGAAGCGGCTGAAGAACGCCAAGGTGCTGTGCGTCGGCGCCGGCGGTCTCGGCTCCCCGGCGCTGATGTACCTGGCCGCCGCCGGCGTGGGCACGCTCGGCATCGTGGAGTTCGACGAGGTAGACGAGTCGAACCTCCAGCGTCAGATCATCCACAGCCAGTCCGACATCGGCCGCTCCAAGGCCGAGTCGGCGCGCGACAGCGTGCTTGGCATCAACCCGTACGTGAACGTGGTCCTCCACGAGGAGCGGCTCGAAGCCGACAACGTGATGGAGATCTTCGGCCAGTACGACCTGATCGTCGACGGCACGGACAACTTCGCCACCCGCTACCTGGTGAACGACGCCTGCGTGCTGCTCAACAAGCCGTACGTCTGGGGCTCGATCTACCGCTTCGACGGCCAGGCCTCCGTCTTCTGGTCCGAGTACGGCCCCTGCTACCGCTGCCTCTACCCGGAGCCCCCGCCGCCGGGCATGGTCCCGTCCTGCGCCGAGGGCGGCGTCCTCGGCGTGCTCTGCGCCTCCATCGGATCCATCCAGGTCACCGAGGCCATCAAGGTCCTGGCCGGCGTGGGCGACCCGCTGGTCGGCCGTCTGATGATCTACGACGCCCTGGAGATGCAGTACCGCCAGGTCAAGGTCCGCAAGGACCCCGACTGCGCGGTCTGCGGCGAGAACCCCACCGTCACCGAGCTCATCGACTACGAGGCCTTCTGTGGCGTCGTGTCCGAGGAGGCCCAGGAGGCGGCGCTCGGATCGACGATCACTCCCAAGCAGCTCAAGGAGTGGATCGACGAAGGCGAGAGCATCGACATCATCGACGTCCGCGAGCCGAACGAGTACGAGATCGTCTCGATCCCCGGCGCCCGACTGATCCCGAAGAACGAGTTCCTGATGGGCAACGCCCTTCAGGACCTTCCGCAGGACAAGCGGATCGTCTTGCACTGCAAGACGGGTGTCCGCAGTGCGGAAGTGCTGGCGGTGCTCAAGTCCGCGGGCTTCTCGGACGCGGTCCACGTCGGCGGCGGCGTGATCGGCTGGGTCAACCAGATCGAACCCGAGAAGCCGGTCTACTAGGAGGCGCACGGAAGGCCCCGCCCCGCCGGGCGGCGGCCGGTCCTGGGCCCCGCGCGCTCCGCCCCGCCGCCCTCTCCGGGCCGGCGGGGCGGAGCCGTGTCAGGCCGGGGGACACCGATCCCCCTCCAGGGCGCTTCACTTGCAGACCGTGCCGGACGCCGGGGCCTTCCCCTCCAGCAGGTAGGTGTCGACGGCCTTCTTCACGCACGTACTGCCCCCGTTGTAGGCGCCGTGGCCCTCGCCCTCGTACGTCAGCTCCACGCCGACGCCCTCGCCGAGCGCGTTCACCATCGCCCGCGCCCCCTCGTACGGCGTGGCCGGGTCCCCGGTGTTGCCGACGACCAGGATCGGTGCCGAGCCGGCCGCCGAGACGTCCGGGTGCTCCCAGGCCCCGGGCACCGGCCACTGCGAGCAGCTCGCCAGCGACCAGCCCATGAAGTCCCCGAAGACCGGGGAGGCCTCGCGGAACTGGGGCAGCCGCTCCTTCGCCTGCCCGAGGGTGTAGCGCTCCTTGAAGTCCACGCAGTTGATGGCCGCGTTCGCCGCCTGGATGTTGCTGTAGGAGCCGTCCTCGCCGCGCCCGTTCATCGCGTCGGACAGCGACAGGAGCAGCGCCCCGTCACCGCCGTCGGCCGCGTCCAGGCCCTGCTCCAGGTACGGCCAGAACTCCTTCGAGTACAGGGCCTGCGCGATGCCGTTGGTGGCCTGCGTCTGGGTGAGCTTGCGGTTGCCGATGCCGGGGATCGGCTCCTCGTCCAGGGCTGCGAGCAGGTCGTTGATGCCCGTCTCCACCTCGGCCACGGTGCTGCCGGGCAGGGCGCACTCGTCACCGCGGTCCACGCAGTCCCGGGCGAAGTTGTCGAGCGCCAGCTGGAAGCCCTTCGCCTGACCGAGGGCCCCCTCCTCGACGCCCGCGTCCGGGTCGACGACCGCGTCGAAGACGGCCCGGCCCACGTTCTTCGGGAACAGGTGGGCGTAGACGCCGCCGAGTTCGGTGCCGTACGAGATGCCGAAGTAGAAGAGCTTCTCGTCCCCGAGCACCTGGCGCATCAGATCCATGTCCCGGGCCGCGTTCTCGGTGCCCACGTGCGGAAGCGCCGCGCCCGCGTCCCGCTCGCAGCCCTCCGCGTACCGCTTCTGGGCGTCCGAGAGCGTTCGCTCCTCCGCGAGGTCATCGGGGGTGAAGTCCAGGGCGTAGTAGGCGTCGAGCTCCTTGTCGGTGGCGCATTCGACGGGGTCGCTCCGGCCCACCCCGCGCGGGTCGAAGGAGACCAGGTCGTAGCGGCTGCGCAGGGTCTCGTAGTCGGCCGCGAAACCGGGCAGGGCGGTGATCCCGGAGCCGCCGGGCCCGCCGAAGTTGAACACCAGCGAGCCGATCCGTCGGGAGGCGTCCCGGGCCCTGGCCCGGATGAGGGCGAGCTCGATGGTCTCGCCCTCCGGCACCGACCAGTCGAGGGGCGCCTGCAGGAAGGAGCACTCCCAGGCCGTGTTCCCGGGCAGCGGGGACGGGGCGGGCCCGCCGCCCTCGGCCGCCGACGGCGGAGGACAGGGGGCCCATGCCAGCTTCTGCGAGGTCAGGGCGGACAGCCCGGTCGTGCCGGTCGGTGCCACCGGGTCCGCCGTGTCGTCGCCCCCGTCCGAGCACCCGGCGGCGAGCAGCACGGTGATGGCGGTCAGCAGGGCGGCGCGCTGGGCGGTGGAGATCGGCATAGGGCCATCGTGGGCCGCCGCCCCCGCCCCCGCGCGGGACGGAGGGCCAAGTGGGTGGGCCCCCGCGCCGCTCGCCACGGCTCCCTACAGCGCTTCGCGCTTCGTCAGCCAGTTGAAGCAGAGCCAACCCGGCAGCACCGGGAGCCACAGGGTGAGCAGGCGGTAGAGGAGGACCGCCGGGGTCGCGACCTCCAGCGGCAGGCCCACCGCCACCAGACCGACGGTGAGCGCGCCCTCGACCGCGCCGACGCCGCCCGGTGTCGGCGCGGCCGAACCGAGCGCGTTGCCCGCGAGGAAGACGACGGCCACGCTCGCGTAGCTGATCGTCTGGTCGCCGTGCCCGAAGGCCCGGATCGACGCGTCCAGACAGAGGACGAACGTACCGGTGAGGAGCAGCATCCCGCCGATGCCCGTCACCAGCTTCAACGGTCGCTGGAGCACGTCCAGCATGCGCGGCACCACACCGGCGAAGAGCGAGCGCAGCCGCGTCGACACGAACTTGCGCATGAAGGGGATCGCCGTCACCACCAGGACGAGGACCGCGACCGTCAGCAGACCGGCGATCACCGTCCTCGACGGGGTGAAGGACTGCGACTTCTCAGTGCCCGTCAGATAGCCGAAGGCCAGCAGGAGCAGGATGTGCGCCCCGAGCCCGAAGAGCTGGGAGGCGCCGACGCTCGCCACCGCGAGCCCCGGCCGTACGCCCGCGCGCTGGAGGAAGCGGGTGTTCAGGGCGACACCGCCGACCGCCGCCGGGGCGACGATCTTCACGAACGAGCCGGCGACCTGCGCCACCACCGTCCGCCAGAACCCGACCCGCTCGGGCACGAAACCGAGCAGGCTCATCGCCGCCGCCACGTAGCTGAGGGCCGAGAACAGCACCGCCGCCGCCACCCACCGCCAGTCCGCCTGGCTGATCGTCGACAGCGGAGTGCTGGCGATCTGGGAGAGGAGGAAGTACGCGGCGACGGCGCCCGCGATCAGACTGATCAGGGTCCGCGGTTTGATCCGCTCCAGTCGCACCGGTTCCACCGGGGCCTGCGGACGGATCAGCAGCACCTGCTGTCGGATCTGCGCGAGCAGGTCCTCCTCGCGGGCCTCGTCGAGGGCTTCGTCGAGGGCCCGCTTCTCGGCCTTCCTGTCCGCCTTCTTCTCGGCCTTGCTCTCCGCCCGCACGGCCTTCTGGTCCGCCGTGGTCCCGGCCTTGGCGAGCTCCCGCTCGCGCCTGGCCGCCTCGGACGACGCGAGCGCGGCCTCCCGCTCCCGGGCGGACCGCTCCCGGGCCAGCTTCCGCAGCGTCGCCCGGGTGGAGCGGCTCAGGGCGATCGGCTGGAGCAACGGCAGGCAGTCGGCGACCGCATCCGGGCCGAGCACCTCGACGGCTGTGGAGACCGCGCGCTCCGCCCCGACCCGCAGACCGAGGGTGGTGAGCAGCTGGGCGATGTCCATCCGCAGGATCAGGTCACCGGCCGCGATCTCACCGCCGCGCAGATCGGTGAGGATCACCCTGCCGGAACGATCCACCAGGATCGCGTCCCCGGTGAGGCGGCGGTGCGCGATCCGGCGCGACTGCAGCGCCCGCACCTGCCACCAGGCGCTGAGGGCCAGCTCGTCGGTGATCTCGTGGTCGTCGAGCGCGTCCAGGCTCCTGCCGCCGATGTGCTCGTACACGAGCATCACGGCGTCCGGGCCGAGTTCCGAGGTGGCGATCAGCTTCGGTGCGTTCGCCCCGGCGGCGATCGCCGCGTACGCGAGGAGCGCCTCCTGCTCCAGGGCCTGGCGCAGCGAGACGATGGAACGGCGGGTGGTGATCGTCCGCAGGGTGATCCGCCGCCACACCCGGTAGAAGAAGCCGTGCGCCTGCTGTTCCCGGTCGACGACGGTGACGTCGAGCGGCGGCCCGTCCTCCAGGGTGACGATGTACCGGCGCCCCCGGTCCCCGCTGTCCGCGGAGTCCGGAACGCCCTCGGCGCGCAGCGCGGTCACCGGCCGGAAGCCGACCCGTCGCAGGCCGGCGAGGAGTGTTTGGCCGGTCGGCCGGACGTTCGGCGAGCCGACCGCGTACAGCGTGCCGTACGCCACCGTCCAACCGATCAGCACGGTCAGGACGATCGAGAGGGCGGTGGTGTAGCCGGCCACCAGCATGGTGAACGCGTCGAGCAGCAGCACCACCCAGAGCGACACCCGCCAGCGGGGCCTCCGCGCCATGCCGACCGCCGTCATGTATGCGATCACCGGGGCGAGGTAGTTGTGCACCGGGTCGGTGAGCCCGCCGCCGGACTGCGGCTGGGTCAGCGCGTCCTGGACCGTGCCGGGTGCGGCCTGCGCGACCCACAGGTCGGTGGCGAGGGTGACGCCGTGCGCCAGGACGGCGGCGAGGACGCCGTCCGCGATGCGCAGCCCGTCGCGCTTGATCAGCCGTTCGACGGCGAAGGCGACCGGCACGAGCAGCACGGCGATGGAGGAGACGAGACCGGCGATCTTGACGAAGACGTCGGGCGCGCCGACCGCGCCCTTGTTGATGTCCTCCTCCAGGCCCGAGGTCGTCCCGTGGGCGAACGCGGCGACGGCGATGACGAGCCCGATCGCGAGCAGGCCGACGAGCAGCCGCATCAGGTCCGAGGGCCGGTGGACGCGGGCGGCGAGCAGCGGCTCGTCGCCGGAGACGTGCTCGGGCACGTCGGCCCTGCCCCCCTCGGGGGGCTGCGTGTCCTGGCCCATCACCGTGTCCGTCTCCACCTGCGTGCTCTGTCGATCTCGTTCGGGTGTGCGCGTTCGCTCGTGCACGCGGTCTCGTGCGTGTCGCTCTTGATCTCGTCTCACCAGTCACCGCCCGGACGATGGTGGCACGAAGAGACCCCATGGGGAGGCATCAGGGCCATGTCGGTGGGGTGAGGCAGGATGGGGCGGATGAGCATGGAGGAACCCGTGGGGGAGACCGGAGAACTGCCCGAGTACGCGGAGCGGGTGCTCGACGTCGCCGACGGGATCCCACCCGGCCGCGTGATGACCTACGGCGACGTGGCGGAGTGGTTGGGCGAGGGCGGACCGCGCCAAGTCGGCCGTGTGATGGCCCTGTACGGCGGGGCGGCCCCCTGGTGGCGCGTGGTCCGCGCCGACGGCACCCTGCTGCCCGGCCACGAGCTGAGGGCCCTCGACCACTACCGCGCGGAGGGCACCCCGCTGCGCACCGCGGGCGCGACGGCCGAGGGGCACGTGCCGAGGATCGACATGCGCCGGGCCCGTTGGGACGGAACTCACACCTGAGCGCCCCGACCGGGGAGGCACGGGCAGGACGACGGGACCGCGGGGGTGGAAGCGGTCCCGAGTGCGGCTCGCCGACGGCCCGCTTCGCGTAACGTCGACGTCCGCGACTCGCGCGGCGGCCCCCCGGCCGGCTCCCGAGGCGGCGGCCACGACACACGGCCGCCTCACCCGCACGACCACACCCACCAGGACCGGCGATCCACGTGAGCTCCTCCTCCACCACCCGGCGTACGCCGCCGCATCAGGCTTCGCCGTACCCGGGTCCGGGACGGCAGCGGACCCCGGGCGCGTACCGACTGGTGCGCACCGCGCCGGCCCCGCTGGATCCCCCTCAGCTGGACGCAGTACAGCGGCGCGTGGTTGACCACGCCGGCGGACCCCTCCTCGTCCTCGCCGGACCCGGCACCGGCAAGACGACGACCCTGGTCGAGGCGGTCGCGGCCCGCATGGAGGGCGGCGTCGACCCCGAGCGGCTCCTCGTCCTCACCTTCAGCCGCAAGGCCGCCGTCGAACTCCGCGACCGCATGGCCACCCGGCTCGGGGGGCGTCGCCCGCCACAGGCGACGACCTTCCACTCCTACTGCTACGCCCTGATCCGGGCCCACCAGGACGCCGAGCTCTTCGCCGAACCGCTCCGGCTGCTCTCCGGACCCGAGCAGGACCTCGCCGTCCGCGAACTGCTCGCCGGACAGATCGACCTGGAGAAGGCGGGGCTCGGCCGCGTCGGCTGGCCCGACGAACTGCGGGCCTGCCTCACCACCCGGGGCTTCGCCGACGAAGTGCGTGCCGTCCTCGCGCGCTCCCGCGAACTGGGCCTCGGACCGGACGCACTGGCCCGCTTCGCCGACCGGGTCGGCCGTCCCGACTGGAAGGCGGCGGCCGGCTTCCTCGCCGAATACCTCGACGTCCTCGACCTCCAGGGCGTCCTCGACTACACGGAGCTCGTCCACCGGGCCGTGCCGATCGCGGCCGACGCCCGGCTCCCCGCCTACGACGCGATCTACGTCGACGAGTACCAGGACACCGACCCGGCGCAGGTCCGGCTCCTGCACGCGCTCGCGGCCGGCGGACGCGGCACGGTCGTCGCCTTCGGCGACCCCGACCAGTCCATCTACGCCTTCCGGGGCGCCGACGTGAACGGCATCCTCGACTTCCCCTCCTCCTTCGGAGGCGCGGACATCCGGGTCCTGCGCGGCTCCCGACGCTCGGGGGCCGCCCTGCTCGGGGCCACCCGCCGGCTCGCCCAGCGGATGCCGATGCCCCGGCTCCCCGCCGACCGGGTCCGCGCGCACCGAGAGCTCACGGCGGTGCGGGACGGCGGCCGGGTCGAGGCGTACACCTATCCGACCGCTTCGGCGGAGGCGGAGAACATCGCCGACCTGTTGCGCCGCGCACACCTGGAGGACGGCGTCCCCTGGCAGGACATGGCCGTCCTCACCCGCGCCGCCTCCGCACTGCCGTCCCTCCGCCGCGCCCTCACCTCGGCCGGCGTCCCGGTGGAGACGGACGCGGCGGACACCCCGCTCCGCCAGGAGCCGGCGGTGGCCCCCCTCCTCCTGGCGCTCCGGGCGGTGTCCCACGACGCCGGGACCGGGGATCCGCGGTCCGCCGCGGAAGGGCGGGACGAGCAGGGTTCCGCCAGCGCCCGACCGGACCGGCCCGGAGAGCAGGGTGCCGCCGCTTCGACCGCTCCCGGTGCGCCCGCCGCGGTCGCCCGGTCCGCGGAGTCCGCCGAAGCCCCGCCCCGGAACGCCGCGCGCCCGCCGCGGCCCGCCACCCGGCCCGCCGGCTGGCTCCCCGTCGAGACCGCGCTCGAACTCCTCGCCTCCCCCCTCGCCGGAGTGGACCCCGCCGACCTCCGCCGCCTCGGTCGGGCCCTCCGGGACGAGGAGCGGGCGGCCGGGACCAAGGTCCCGCCCCCCTCCGACGTGCTCCTCGCCCGTGCCCTCGCCGAGCCCGAGCGTCTCGTCGCACACGACCCCGCCTACGCCCGGGGCGCACAGCGCCTCGGCGACCTGCTGCGGGAAGCCCGTACGCTGCTCGCCGCCGGAGGCACCGCCGAAGAGACCCTGTGGCTGCTCTGGAAGGGCACCCCCTGGCCCGGGCGACTGGAGCGCGCCGCCCTCCGCGGTGGCCCCGCCGGACGCAATGCCGATCGCGACCTCGACGCCGTGTGCGCCCTCTTCGAGACCGCGGCCCGCGCCGAGGAACGGGTCGGCGGCCGGGGCGTCCTCAACTTCCTCGAAGAGCTCGACGCCCAGGACATCGCCGCCGACACCCTGACCCGCCGGCACGCCCGCCCCGATGCCGTCCGCCTGATGACCGCCCACCGCTCCAAGGGCCTGGAGTGGGGCTTCGTCGTCGTCGCCGCCGTCCAGGAGGGCCTCTGGCCGGACCTGCGCCGCCGCGGTTCGCTGCTCGAGGCCGACCGCATCGGCCGCGACGGCCTCGCCGAACCCCTCAACCCCGGTGCGCTCCTCGCCGAAGAGCGCAGACTCTTCTACGTCGCCGCCACCCGCGCCCGCGACCGCCTCGTCGTCACCGCGGTGAAGGCCGCCGCCGAGGACGGGGACCAACCGTCCCGCTTCCTCACCGAGCTCGGCGCCGAACCCAAGGACGTTCCCGGCCGTCCCCGCCGTCCCCTCGCCGTCTCCGCCCTGGTCGCCGAGCTCCGTGCCACCACCGTCGACCCGGACGCCTCCCCGGCGCTCCGGGAGGCCGCCGCCGCCCGGCTCGCCCGGCTCGCCCTGCTCGGCGACGACGAGGGGCAGCCGCTGGTGCCGGCCGCGCACCCGGACCGCTGGTGGGGCCTGGCCGAGCCCACGCACAGCACGGCGCCGCTGCGCGAGCGCGACCGGCCCGTGGCGCTGTCCCCGAGCTCCCTGGACAACCTGGTCAGCACCTGCTCGCTCCAGTGGTTCCTGGGCCGCGAGGTCAAGGCCGCGGCCCCGGCCACCGCCGCCCAGGGCTTCGGCAACGTCGTCCACGTCCTCGCCGACGAGGTCGCCTCCGGGCGGACCCCCGCCGACCTCGACGTCCTCATGGCCCGACTGGACTCCGTCTGGGACGCGCTCGCCTTCGACGCGCCCTGGAAGTCGGCACAGGAGAAGCAGCACGCGCGCGTGGCGCTCGAACGCTTCCTGCACTGGCACGTCATGGACCGCGGCGGGCGCACCCCCGCCGCCTCCGAGCACGACTTCGACGTGACCCTGGAGGCGGGGGAGTACGAGGTCCGCATCCGCGGTTCCATGGACCGCGTCGAGACCGACGAGCAGGGGCGCGCCTACGTCGTCGACTTCAAGACCGGCAAGTCGGCGCCGACCCGGGACGAGGTCGCCCACCACCCGCAGCTCGCCGTCTACCAGCTCGCGGTGCGGGAAGGAGCCCTCGACGGGGTCTTCGGCGGCGACCGTCCGGAGCCCGGCGGCGCCGAGCTCGTGCAGCTGAGACAGGCCGCCCCGAAGAAGGAGGGCGGCGACGCCCTGCCGAAGGTGCAGGCGCAGGAGCCCCTGACGGGGGAGTGGGTCGGCGAGCTGCTCGCCACCGCCGCGGGCCGGGTCCTCGACGAGCGCTTCACCCCGAACACCGGCCAGCACTGCACGACCTGTGCCTTCCGGGCCGCGTGCAGCGCCCGGCCGGAAGGCCGGCAGGTCGTCGACTGAACACCCGTCCGGGAAAGTGTGGCGAGGGTCACGTTTGCCGGCGTACATCCTTTGTTCCGCCCCGCCCGTCAACCTCTTCGCGACACCGCATAAAGGCGTCGTGAAGAGAAGCTGTGAGAACCGTCCGGGTGGGCGGCCGTGAGGAGTGCACGCATGAGGGCCAACAAGAAGCTCTGGGCAGCGGTGACGGTCTGTGCGGCGGTGGTCGCCGGCGCCACGGGCTGTTCCCAGGGCGGCGACAAGGCCACCGACCCCTTCGCGGGGCTCACCGCCGACGCCATCGCCGACAAGGCGGTCGAGACCACCAAGGCGTCCACCGCCCTGCACATGAGCGGCAAGGGCAAGACCGACGGCCAGGAGATGAGCATCGACTTCGCCGTCGACGACAAGGGCAACTGCAAGGGCTCGATGCAGTCCCCCGGGGGCGGCAAGGCCGACATCGTCGGCACCGGCGGCGCCAGCTACATGAAGGCCGACGACGCCTTCTGGAAGTCGAACGACGGCGGGGACGAGTCCTCGGACGAGGAGGGCGCCGGCATCGCCGCGCTGCTCAACGGCCGTTGGATGAAGATGACGGACGAGGGCGGTGCGGGGGATGACGGCCCCGCCGCGTTCTGCGACCTGAAGAAGATCATCACGGACATGGACAAGGACACGCCGCGCAAGGGGCTGACCCGCGACGCCGACGCCGACGTCAACGGCACCCCGGCCGTCGTGCTCAGCAAGAAGGACAAGGACGAGAGCACCACCTTCTACGTGGCCAAGGACTCCGCCAAGCCGTACATCCTCCGCGTCGTGACGACCGGTGGCGACGAGCCGGGCACGATCGACCTGAGCGACTTCGACAAGCCGGTCACCGTCTCCGCCCCGCCGGCCGACCAGGTCGTGGACCTGGAGGAGCTCATGAAGGGCATGTCCTGACCCACGGGACCGGTCCCGTGGGTCAGGAGTAGCGGGTACGCGCGCGGGGAGCGACGCTGGTGGGACCGCCGGGGGCATCGGCGAGGAGGCCCGCAATGACGTCCCAGTCCCACCGCAAGCTCCGCGCTGCAGCCGTCGTCTGCGCGGCCGTCGTCGTCGCGGGGCCCGTGCCGGCGACGGCCCGGGCGGCGACCGCCGCTCCGACCCCCGTGCCGTCCGGCGTCGTGGCACCCGCCCCCGCGCCGTCCCCCGACCCCTTCGAGGACCTCACCGCCGACCAGATCGCCGACCGGGCCGTCACCGCCACCCGGTCGGCCGCCTCCCTCCGCATCACCGGCCGGATCGTCAGCGACGGGCAGCCCCTCGCCATCGACTTCGCCGTCGACGACAGTGGGGAGTGCGCCGGTCTGATGAAGGTCGAGGACGGCACCGCCGAGCTGCGCCGGGTGGACCGGGTCACCTATCTGAAGGGCGACGAGGCCTTCTGGCGGGCCTCCATGACCTCGCAGGGGCTGCCGGAGGCACAGATCACGGCCACCCTCGAACTGATCAAGGGACGCTGGCTGAAGATCGTGCCCGGGCAGGCAGGCAGCGAGGACCTCGGCAGCATCTGCGACCTCAAGGCACTGCTCGCCGACCTCGACGGGGACGGGGCGGAACGCCGGGGACTGACCCGCGGCCCGGACGGCGAGGTCGAGGGGACGCCCGTCGCGACCCTGGTGAAGAAGAAGAGCGGCGGCGAGACGACCACCGTGTCCGTCGCCCAGCAGGGCGAGCCGTACGTCCTGAAGATGGTCAGGGCGGGCGGCGACGAACCCGGAACCGTACTGCTCTCCGACTACGACGAACCCGTCGAGGTGACCGTCCCGCCGGCCGACGAGACCGTGGACCTCTCGAAGCTGGCCCCGGGCACGGCCGCGTGAAGCGGCGCTCCCGGACCGCACGGGGCCGGGGTGTCGGTCGGCCCCGCTAGCCTCTTCCGGGTGACCGCACGCATCACCGACCCCGAGCAGCTCAAGGAGCTCCTCGGCATTCCCTTCACCCCGGAGCAGACGGCCTGCATCACCGCGCCGCTCGCCCCGCAGGTCGTCGTGGCCGGGGCGGGATCCGGCAAGACCACGGTGATGGCCGCCCGGGTGGTCTGGCTGGTCGGTACGGGACAGGTGGCCCCCGAGCAGGTCCTCGGCCTCACCTTCACCAACAAGGCGGCCGGCGAACTGGCCGAGCGCGTCCGCACCGCCCTCGTCCGCGCCGGCGTCACCGACCCGGACCCCCTCGACCCGGACGATCCGCCCGGCGAGCCCCGGATCTCCACCTACCACGCCTTCGCCGGACAACTCCTCACCGATCACGGCCTCCGCATCGGCCTCGAACCCAGCACCCGGCTGCTCGCCGACGCCACCCGCTACCAACTGGCCGCACGGGTGCTCCGGGAGTCCCCCGGACCGTACCCGGCGCTCACCCGCTCCTTCCCGACCCTGATCACCGACCTGCTCGCCCTCGACGCCGAGCTCGCCGAGCACCTCGTGCCCCCCGAGCGGCTCGACGCGCACGACTCCCGGCTCCTCGCCGCCCTCGCCGACGTCCGGCTCAGCAACGCCGAACTGCGCAAGGTCCCGGAGGCCGCCGCCGCCCGCCGCGAGCTGCTCGACCTGGTCGTCCGCTACCGGGCTGCCAAGCGCTCCCGCGACCTGCTCGACTTCGGCGACCAGATCGCCCGCTCCGCCGAGCTCGCCACCACCCGGCCCGAGGTCGGCGCCCTCCTCCGCGCCGAGTTCAAGGTCGTCCTCCTCGACGAGTACCAGGACACCTCCGTCGCCCAGCGGCTGCTGCTCTCCGGGCTCTTCGGCGGGGGCCCGTCCGGCCGGAGCACCGGCCACGCCGTGACCGCCGTCGGCGACCCCTGCCAGGCCATCTACGGCTGGCGCGGTGCCTCCGTGGCCAACCTGGACGACTTCCCGGAGCACTTCCCGCACCAGGACGGGACCCCGGCGAGCCGCTACTCCCTCTCCGAGAACCGGCGCAGCGGCGGACGCCTCCTCGACCTCGCCAACGGACTCGCCGCCCCCCTGCGCGCCCTGCACACGGGCGTGGAGGCGCTGCGGCCCGCGCCCGGTGCCGAGCGCGACGGCACCGTGCGGATCGCGCTCCTCCCCACCCACGCCGAGGAGATCGACTGGCTCGCCGACTCCCTCGCCCACCTCGTGCGAACCGGTCGCGAGCCCGGCGAGATCGCCGTCCTGTGCCGCACCGCCACCGACTTCCCCGCCATCCACGCCGCCCTCGTCGCCCGGGACGTCCCCGTCGAAGTCGTCGGACTCTCCGGCCTCCTCCACCTGCCCGAGATCGCCGATCTCGTGTCCGTCTGCGAGGTCCTCCAGGACCCGGGGGCCAACGCGTCCCTGGTCCGGCTCCTCACCGGCCCCCGCTGGCGCATCGGCCCCCGCGACCTCGCCCTCCTCGGCCGCCGTGCCCGCCTCCTGGTCCACCGGGCGGGGGAGGAGCCGGACCCCGAGCAGCGGCTGGCCGCCGCCGTCGAGGGCGTCGACCCGGCCGAGGTCGTCTCCCTGGCCGACGCGCTCGACACCTTCCTCGACTCCGGCGGCGCCCCGGACGACGGCCTGCCCTTCTCCGCGGAGGCACGGGTCCGCTTCGCACGCCTCGCCGCCGAGCTGCGCGCCCTGCGCACTTCGCTCGCCGACCCCCTCATGGACGTCCTGCACCGCGTCCTCTCCACCACCGGCCTGGAGGTCGAACTCTCCGCCTCCCCCCGTGCACTGGCGGCCCGCCGCCGCGAGACCCTCGGCCACTTCCTCGACATCGCCGCCGGATTCGCCTCCCTCGACGGCGAGGCCAGCCTGCTGGCCTTCCTCGGCTTCCTGCGCACGGCCGTCCAGTTCGAAAAAGGCCTCGACAACGCCCTGCCGGGCGGCGAGAACACCGTCAAGGTCCTCACCGCCCACAAGTCCAAGGGCCTCGAATGGGACGTCGTCGCCGTCCCCGGCCTGGTGGCCGGCCAGTTCCCCAGCGCCCGTGCCCGCGAGTCCTGGACCTCGCAGCCGCAGGTGCTCCCGCACGCCCTGCGCGGCGACGCGACCACCCTGCCGGAGGTCGACAGCTGGGACGCCAAGTCCCTCACGGCCTTCAAGAACGAGATGCGGGACCACCAGCACACCGAGGAACTCCGCCTCGGCTACGTCACCTTCACCCGCCCCCGTTCCCTGTTGCTCGGCTCCGCCCACTGGTGGGGCCCGGCGCAGAAGAAGCCCCGGGGTCCCTCCGACTTCCTCCAGGCCCTCCACGACCACTGCGCGGCCGGCCACGGAGACATCGAGGCATGGGCCCCCGAACCCGAACCGGGCGCGGAGAACCCGGCCCTCGAAGAGGGCGAGCGGGACCTGGCCTGGCCGCTCCCGCTGGACCCCCAGTCGTACCGGCGCCGCAGGGCAGCGGCCGACCTCGTCCGCCAGCGGATGGCCGAGGCCGTCCCGCACCCGGGCGCACCCCGGGACGGGAGCCCGGGCGCGGACGGCCCCACTCCTCCGGAGCGGACGGACGACCGCCCGGACCCCGCCCCCGAGGACCTCTGGTTCGAGGGGAACGAGGAGGAGCCCTCCTGGGACGGGGACGAACCCTCCTGGGACGAGGAGGAGCCCTCCTGGGACGAGGAAGCCCTCCCCGAAGACACCCACGCGGACGCGGTCCCGGCCCCCCGAGCGGAGCCGGCGCCCCCCACCTCCGATGCGGTCCACGCCTCCTCCGACGCCCCTGCGGATGCGGCCCACACCCCCGTGGACGCTTCCGCGGACGTGGCCCCGGCCCCCCGCGCGGAGGAACTCCTCACCCCCGAGGAGGCCCGGACCATCGCTTCCTGGGACCGCGACCTCACCGCCCTCACCACCGAGCTCCGCCGCGCCCGTGCGACCACCCGGGACGTCCTGCTGCCCGCGTACCTCTCCGCCTCCCAGGTGCTGCGCCTCGCCGCCGACCCCGACGGCTTCGCCCAGGAGCTGGCCCGCCCCATGCCGAAGCCACCCCAGCCCGCGGCCCGTCGGGGCACCCGCTTCCACGCATGGGTGGAGTCCCGCTTCGACGAACTCCCGCTGCCGTTCCTCGGTCCGGACGAACTCCCGGGCGGCGAGGACTTCGCGGGCGAACCGGAGATCCTCGACGAGCGGGACCTCGACGAGTTGAAGGAGGCCTTCGCCCGGACCCCGTACGCCCACCGCACCCCGTACCGCGTCGAGGTCCCCGTCCACCTCTCCCTCGCGGGTCGGATCGTCCGGGGCAGGATCGACGCCGTCTACCGGGACCCGGACTCCGGGGCGTACGAGATCGTCGACTGGAAGACCAGCCGGGACCGCAGCGCGGACCCCCTCCAACTGGCGATCTACCGGCTCGCCTGGGCCGAGCAGCACGGTCTCGCACCGGAGGACGTGGCCGCCGCCTTCGTGTACGTCCGAACGGGTGAGGTCGCCCGCCCCGCCCGCCTGCCCGGCCGTGCCGAGCTGGAGGCCCTCCTGCTGGGTGGGGCACCCCTGGGCGCCGGATAGGCTCGGGGCATGAGCGAGACCCTGGACAGCGCCGTCCGCATGTACATCGAGCAACACCGTGCCGCCTTCCTCGGCGACCTGGCCGAGTGGCTGCGCATTCCCTCCGTGTCGGCGCAGCCGGACCGGGCCGGGGACGTACGGCGCAGTGCCGACTGGCTCGCCGCCAAGCTCACGGAGACCGGTTTCACCACCGTCGAGGTCTGGGAGACCGACGGTGCCCCCGCGGTCTTCGCCGAGTGGCCGGCGGAAGACCCGGACGCCCCGACCGTCCTCGTCTACGGGCACCACGACGTCCAGCCCGCGGCCCGTGAGGACGGCTGGCACACGGACCCGTTCGAGCCGACCGTGGTCGACGGCCGGATGTACGCGCGCGGTGCCGCGGACGACAAGGGGCAGGTGTTCTTCCACACCCTCGGCGTCCGTGCCCACCTCGCCGCGACCGGCCGCACCGCGCCCGCCGTCAACCTCAAGCTGATCGTCGAGGGCGAGGAGGAGTCCGGCTCCCCGCACTTCCGCACGCTGGTCGAGGCCCACTCGGCGCGCCTCGCCGCCGACGTCGTCCTCGTCTCCGACACCGGCATGTGGTCCGAGACCACCCCGACCGTCTGCACCGGCATGCGTGGGGTCGCCGACTGCGAGATCGAGCTGTACGGCCCCGACCAGGACATCCACTCCGGCTCCTTCGGCGGCGCCGTGCCGAACCCGGCCACCGTCGCCGGCCGGATCGTCGCCGCCCTCCACGACGAGCACGAGCACGTGGCGATCCCCGGTTTCTACGACGGCGTGACGGAACTCACCGACGTCGAGCGGGCCCTCGTCGCCGAGCTGCCCTTCGACGAGGCGTCCTGGCTGCGCACGGCCAAGTCCCACGGCACCCTCGGCGAGGCCGGCTTCTCCACCCTGGAGAGGGTCTGGGCCCGGCCCACCGCAGAGGTCAACGGCATCGGCGGTGGTTACCAGGGGCCCGGAGGCAAGACGATCGTCCCCGCCTCCGCCCGGATCAAGCTCTCGTTCCGGCTCGTCGCGGGGCAGGATCCGGACAAGATCGAGCTTGCCGTGCGGCACTGGCTGACCGCGCTCGTGCCGGCCGGCATCCGCCACGAGGTCGTCTTCGGCGCCCCGACCCGCCCCTGCCTCACCCCCCTCGACCACCCCGCCCTCAAGGCGGTGGCCGGGGCCATGAGCCGGGCCTTCGACGGGGCCAAGGTCCGCTACACCCGCGAGGGCGGCTCCGGACCCGCCGCCGACCTCCAGGACGTGCTTCGGGCGCCCGTCCTGTTCCTCGGCATCTCCGTCCCGTCCGACGGCTGGCACGCCCCCAACGAGAAGATCGAAATCGATCTGCTCATGAAGGGCGTCGAGACGACCGCACACCTGTGGGGCGACCTGCCCGCCGCCCTCCACACCGACGCGCGCTGAACCCACACACCGATCCGGGGGAGTTGGAAGCACCTGTGAGCACCTTGAAGAACGCGCCGGCGGACCGCCCGATCTCGCTCACCGCCCCGAGCGGCATCGACCGCGCCGCCCACCACCGCCTGGACGAGGCGTGGCTGGCCGCTGCCTGGAGCCACCCGACGACCCGGGTCTTCGTGGTCTCCGGGGGGCAGGTGCTGATCGACGACCGACCGGACGGCACCACCGAGCTGGTCATGACCCCGGCGTTCGAAGCCCCGGTCACCGAGACCCACCGTTACTTCCTGGGCACGGACGCCGACGGCGTCTCCTACTTCGCGCTCCAGAAGGACTCCCTGCCCGGCCGCATGGACCAGTCAGCCCGGCCCGCGGGGCTGCGCGAGGCGGGACTGCTGCTCTCCGACCGCGATGCGGGCCTCATGGTCCACGCGGTCGCCCTGGAGAACTGGCAGCGTCTCCACCGCTTCTGTTCGCGCTGTGGAGAGCGCACGGTCGTCGCGGCGGCCGGCCACATCCGCCGCTGCCAGGCGTGTGGTGCCGAGCACTACCCGCGCACCGACCCGGCCGTGATCATGTTGGTCACGGACGACCAGGACCGGGCGCTGCTGGGCCGCCAGGTGCACTGGCCGGAGGGGCGCTTCTCGACGCTGGCCGGCTTCGTCGAGCCGGGGGAGTCCATCGAGGCGTCGGTGGTCCGCGAGGTCTTCGAGGAGGCCGGCGTCACGGTCGGCGAGGTCGAGTACATCGCCAGTCAGCCCTGGCCGTTCCCCTCCAGCCTGATGCTGGGCTTCTTCGCCCGCGCGACCTCTTCGGAGATCGACGTGGACGGCGAGGAGATCCACGAGGCCCGCTGGTTCTCCCGCGAGGAGCTGGCCGCGGCCTTCGAGTCCGGCGAGGTCCTGCCGCCGTACGGCATCTCGATCGCCTCCCGGTTGATCGAGCGTTGGTACGGCAAGCCCCTTCCGAGACCGGGCGACGTGCTCTGAGCCACGGGCTTTCCCGATCGGGACCGTGGGACGGGGCGCACCGGGACCACGGGTGCTCCGGTGGGCCCGGGGCGGTTTCCAGGGGCCTTTGCGCTCGGGCAGGGGGTCTCCGGCGCCGGAACCCCGGCGGGCGTGCGGCTCCGGCCCGGCCCCGTCCGTCGGCACGTCCCCCTGACCCGTTCGTCGGCCGGAACGCGCGGAGCCCCCGATCGGCCGGACCGATCGGGGGCTCCACGGAATGACGGGCTCAGACGCCGAGCGCCTGCTTCACCTGGGCCAGGCTCGGGTTGGTCATGACGACCTCGGAGCCGCCGCCGGTGGGGAACACCTGGACGGTGGGCACCGTCTGGTTCCCGCCGTTGGCCTTCTCGACGAACGCTGCCGAGTCGGGGTCCTGTTCGATGTTGATCTCCGTGTACGCGATGCCCTCGCGGTCCATCTGGCTCTTCAGCCGACGGCAGTAGCCGCACCACGTGGTGCTGTACATCGTCACAGTGCCCTGCATGACCAGGCGCTCCTCTTGTTCGCGGACGGGTGCCGAGGAGAAGAACGTACGCTCCCTCCGCACCATTCCCGACACCGGTATGACCGGCGTCTCCTGCCTGTGGACGAGCCGCCGCACCTGCCGCGCCGACCTGGCAGCATGGCGGGGTGACAGCAGCAACGCACTCCACTCTCTTCCCACAGGTCCCGGAGACGGCCGACGCGGTGCTCGACGGGCTCGACCCCGAGCAGCGCGAGGTCGCCCTCGCCCTGAGCGGGCCGGTGTGTGTCCTCGCGGGAGCCGGCACGGGCAAGACGCGGGCCATCACCCACCGCATCGCGTACGGAGTGCGGGCGGGCGTCCTCCAACCCGCCAGCGTGTTGGCCGTCACCTTCACCAACCGTGCCGCGGGCGAGATGCGCGGACGGCTCCGGCAGCTCGGCGCTGGGGGCGTCCAGGCCCGCACGTTCCACGCCGCGGCCCTCCGTCAGCTCCAATTCTTTTGGCCGAAAGCAGTCGGCGGCGAGCTGCCCCGGCTTCTGGACCGGAAGATCCAGTTGGTTGCCGACGCCGGAGCCCGCTGTCGGATCCGGCTCGATCGCAACGAGCTCAGGGACGTGACCGGAGAAATCGAGTGGGCCAAGGTCACCCAGACCGTCCCCGCCGACTACCCGGCCGCCGTGGCCAAGTCGGTCAGGGAAGCTCCGCGCGACCCTGCCGAGGTTGGCCAGATCTATGCGATGTACGAGCAGCTGAAGCGCGACCGCTCGGTGATCGACTTCGAGGACGTGCTGCTGCTCACCGTCGGCATCCTCCAGGACCGGCACGACATCGCCGACCAGATCCGGCGCCAGTACCAGCACTTCGTGGTCGACGAGTACCAGGACGTCTCCCCGCTCCAGCAGCGGCTGCTCGACCTGTGGCTGGGCGACCGCGACAACCTCTGCGTCGTCGGCGACGCCAGCCAGACCATCTACTCCTTCACCGGCGCCACCCCCGACCACCTGCTGAACTTCCGCACCCGCCATCCGGACGCCACGGTCGTCAAGCTGGTGCGCGACTACCGTTCCACCCCGCAGGTCGTCCACCTGGCCAACGGGCTGCTCAGCCAGGCCCGGGGCCGGGCCGCCGAGCACCGCCTGGAGCTGATCTCCCAACGCGACCCGGGCCCCGAGCCGGTCTACACGGAGTACGCCGACGAGCCCTCCGAGGCCGAGGGCACCGCCCGGCGCATCCGCGACCTCATCGCCGCCGGCGTCCCGGCCGGAGAGATCGCCGTCCTCTACCGGATCAACGCCCAGTCCGAGGTCTACGAGCAGGCCCTCGCCGACGTCGGCGTGCCCTACCAGCTCCGCAGCGCCGAGCGCTTCTTCGAGCGCCAGGAGGTGCGGGAGGCGGGCACCGCCCTGCGCGGAGCGGCCCGCGCCGGGGGCAACGACCGCCTCCTCGACGATGCCGAGGACCTGCCCGCGCAGGTCAGGGCCGTCCTCTCCACCAAGGGCTGGACCACCTCGCCGCCCGCCGGCTCGGGAGCGGTCCGGGACCGTTGGGAATCCCTCGCCGCGCTCGTCCGCCTGGCCGAGGACTTCGCCCGCGCCAAGCCCGGAGCCAGCCTCTCCGACCTGGTGGCCGAGCTCGACGAACGGGCCGCCGCCCAGCACGCCCCGACCGTCCAGGGTGTCACCCTCGCCTCGTTGCACGCGGCCAAGGGCCTCGAATGGGACGCGGTCTTCCTGGTCGGTCTCACCGAAGGCATGCTGCCGATCGCGTACGCCAAGACCGACGAGCAGGTCGAGGAGGAGCGGCGCCTGCTGTACGTGGGCGTCACCCGCGCCCGGGTCCACCTGACGCTCTCCTGGGCGCTCTCCCGCTCCCCGGGCGGCCGGGCCAACCGGGGCCCCAGCCGCTTCCTCAAGGGGCTGAGGCCCGGCTCCGGCTCGCTCGGCGTCGGCGTCTTCGGGAGCCGCTCCGGTTCCGTCGAGCGGGGTTCCGGACCCGTCCGGCGCAGGCCGCGCGGCCCTGTTCTCTGCCGGGTCTGCGGTGTGACCCTCACCCAGGCGGGCGCGATGAAGCTGATGCGCTGCGAGGACTGCCCCTCGGACATGGACGAGGCCCTCTACGAGCGGCTTCGTGACTGGCGCTCCGAGCAGGCCAGGGAACTCGGCCAGCCCCCGTACTGCGTGTTCACCGACAAGACCCTCATGGCGATCGCCGAGCGGGTTCCCACCACTGACGGGGAGCTCTCCTCGATCTCCGGCGTCGGCGTACGCAAGCTGAACCGCTTCGGTGCCGAGGTCCTGGCCATCTGTGCAGGTGAGAGCGGTGGTGAGGGGGCGGGCGAGGGGTGAGAAAAAATCGTCGGAAAAATAGTTTGCGCCCGCCCCGTCAAGCCCCATAGGTTCTTAACCACGGAAACGGAGGCTTCTTCGAAGCCCCGTCTTCGTGTTGTACTTGTCCACATAAACATGAGGGTCCGGCTCGCACCCGAGCCCTCCGAGACGCCGAGAGGAGGCGATTCCAGTGATCAGCTACACCAACCAGACCAGCAGCACCACCAGCTTCGTCAGCACCGCCAAAATGACCGATCGCTCGGTCGTCTCCGCCTGTTCGCTCGGCCTCTCCGCTTCGGCGCTCATTGGCACCGGTCTGCCCGTCGCCGGCCTGCCCGTCACCGGTCTCTCCGGTCTCGGCACGGCCGCCGTGGCCCGGCGCAATGAGCGACCGACCGAGGCACTGGAAGCAGGAGCAGCAGGCAAGGCCAAGGCCTATGACTTTGCGGCGACCGGTGCCGAGACCCAGCTGCTGACGACGATGCACGACCACACGATGTGGGCCTTCCGTGGGCTCGAACCCTGGAGTGATCCAGTCTGATCCAGGATCAGACCGGCGCCTTCAGGGCCGCGGAACCCCACCCGGGATCCGCGGCCCTTCTGTTTGTCCCCGAACGGGGACGACGGCACGAAGGAGCCTCGGGAAAGACACCACCCGGTACCAGCCGCCACCCCGGCCAACAGGCCGGAACGACCAGACGAGGAAAGACCACCGTGCAACTCGAAGCGCACGCCCCGTCCGTACCGCCTTCCGAATCGATCCCCCTGCCCGGCCGCTCCACGGAGGACCCCGCTTTGACCCCCCTCACCCCCCTCACCGCGCTCACCGCGCTCGACGACGCCATCGAGAACCTCGGCGTCCCCGTCCCCTGTCGTGCCTACGACCCCGAGGTCTTCTTCGCGGAGTCCCCGGCCGACGTCGAGTACGCGAAGTCCCTCTGTCGGACCTGCCCGCTCGTGGCCGCCTGCCTGGCCGGCGCCCAGGAACGGCGCGAGCCTTGGGGTGTCTGGGGCGGAGAGCTCTTCGTCCAGGGCGTGGTCGTTGCCCGCAAGCGGCCCCGTGGTCGTCCGCGCAAGAACCCGGTTGCGGCATGAACGCCATCGGAACCATTGACCGCCCCCTCACGCACGATCCCCAGAAGCAGGCCCCGATGACCTCTTCCACCAGCGAGCCCGCAGGCTCCGCTACCCCAGTCTTCCCCCCCTCCGTCGCGCACCTCGTGCGTCAGAACAGGACCCGTGAAATGCAACTCATCCCAGAAGCCCTGGCCCGTGCTCATATGCACGAGCGTCATCGCGAGGCCGAAGCGGAACGCCAGGCCGTCCGCCTGGTCGCCGCCCGGCGCATGCAGCGGCGTGCCGAGCGCGTCTCGCTGCGCGCCCGCCGCGCGCTCGCCATGGCCGTCATGCACTGAGCATCCTCGTGATGCCTCCGCGG
>NZ_JBHYMF010000022.1:0-60117 GCF_042742855.1 Streptomyces sp. NPDC058877
TCATCCTCGGACAACACCAGCTCGGCCATCGGCCGCCCCATCTTCGCCATGAAGACAGCCTACTAATTCAACGAACTAATGGCGCAGGACACTAGATGCAGGCCAAACAAGAGGCCGAGTTCCAAGAGTTCGTCAGAGCACGGTGGTCCCGTCTCGTGCGGACCGCGTATCTGCTCACGGGTGACGTGCACCACGCCGAAGACCTGACCCAGACGGCGCTGGCCAAGGCCTACCGCTCATGGCGGCGCGTCTCCCGCAGCGACAGTCCGGAGGCGTACGTCCGGCGGATGCTGGTCAACTGCAATAGCGACCGGTTCCGCAAGCGGCGGGTCGTGGAGGCCCTGACCGCGGCGCCGCCGGAGACGGCCGGGCACGAGGAGGCCGTCTTGCAGGCCGACGAGCGCACCGCCCTGATCACGGCGCTGGCCGGACTGCCGCCGAGGCAGCGGGCGGTGGTCGTCATGCGCTACTGGGAGGACCTGTCCGAGACCGAGGTGGCCGAGGTGCTCGGCTGCTCGCCCGGCACCGTCAAGAGCCAAGCCTCCAAGGCGCTGGCGAAGTTGCGTACGCATCCGGGGCTCGGGCGGAACGTGGACGAACCCGTCCGCAGCCGAGTGCCGTCCGGGCAGGAGGTCAGCAGATGAACGAGGAACCGAAGCAGCAACGGTCGGGAGCCGACGAGGACTTCGAGGAGCAGCTGCGCGAGCTGCTCGCCGAGGGCGCGAACACCATCCGGCCCGCGCCGGCGCCGTATCCGGCGATCCGCCAGCGGGGCGCGACGGAGCGGCGGTACCGAGCGGTGGCGGCCGGGGCGGTCCTGGTGATGCTGGCGGCGGTGCCGGTGGGGGCGTACGCGCTGGCCGGCGGGGACGCGGGCGGGGACACGGCGGGGCCGGCACCGGAGGTCAGCGCCACGCTGCGGACGCCGGCGACGCCCGCGCCGACGCCGTCCTCGTCGCCGTCGGGGCCCGCGCGGCCGACCACGGAGGACCAGCTCCTCGACGGGATCACCTTCGAGGAGGCCGTCGACGGCCTGGAGAAGTGCCTCGCGTACGACCGGTCGCACGCGGGCGGCCCGTCCGACGCATTCCGCACGGACCTGGGGACGGCAGAGGAGTACCGGATCATCCTGGCGATGAACAGCACCGGTGACTCCAACGCGCCCGGCAACGGCACGTACGTCGTCGCGGTGAAGGAACCGCCGAAACAGACCCGGCTGATCTGCAACATCAAGAACGGCAGGGCCGAGGGCCTCAACACCAGCACGGGCTCCGACGGCCCACCGGACGCCGGCCCCGTGAGGTCCGACATCAACGGCGGCAAGCTCCACCAGCAGTCGTTCCTCGACCGCGGCAACTGGAAGCTGCCGTTTCGATGGGGCGTCATCGGCACGGTCGAGCCGTCGGTGGCCCGGGTGACCGTCTCCTACGGCGGCGCCACCAGCCGGGCCGCCCTGGACCACGGCTGGTTCGTCGCCTCCGGCGTCCTGGAGCGACAGGTCACCAGGGCCCCGCACATCAAGGGGTACGACGCCGAGGGCACGTTGGTCTACGACTCCGACGAGGACAAGTACTACGCGAAGCAGTTGCCGTAACGCCGTCCGGCCGGGGCGCCACACGGGGGTTGGCGCTCCGGACCCGGGGTGCTCCCGGTGCGCCCGGACCCACCACCGCGCCACCGCGGCTGCCCGCTCCGCTGGTGCCGACCTCCCGCTCGTCGCCCCGACGCGGCTACGGGCCGGAGGCCAACCGGCGCCAGCAGGAGACCGATCCGATCGACGGCCCGGACGTCCTGCTCGACGCCGTCGTCGACCCCACCCGCTCACAGGTGCGCCCTGCCGGGCCAGAGGATCGGTCACTCCCAACCAGTGCCCTCCATGCACGCCAGGTCGGTGGCCGTCAGGGTGATCGCGCTCGTCTTCCCGTCCTCGGCGATCCCGTACTGTGCGCTCACGGACCAGCCGCGCTGCTTGAGGATCGCGTGGGCCTCGCCGATCACACCGTCCAGGTTCTCGCGCTCCCTCAGGCCTCCGGACTGCTGCCAGTCGCGTGCGCGCAGCTCGCCCACCACGGCCTTGAAGCGTTCGAAATCAAGCGGGGCCTTCTTGTCCCCGATGCCCCTGAAAGCGACGGAGCACGATGGCGGCGAGCCGGCTGGAGCGTCCTCGAACGGACGCGCGTACTCGTGGTCATGTGCCGGAACGCCCGCGCCCGCGGCCGAGCCTTCGAGATCGGTGCGTACGACCTCTTTCGGGAGCGGTCCATCGCCCTTGGGCCGTGGCGACGCTGACGCAGGAGCTGCGGTCCGCTCAGCGCCCGTGTCGCTCTCGCCGCAGCCCGCGGCCCCAAGCGCGATGACGGCCATCGCGACGACGGCCCGTCTCCTCCTGCCCACAGTGGTCCCCTCCCAGGTCACAGGGTCATGCGCCCTCGTGATCAGAGGAGGAGTGTGCCACGGTGCGTCGACGAGGAGTCCAGGGCTACCCGGCAGAGCCCTCCGTCGGCGGGGCGCCCCTTGGAAGGTGGGCCTGAGGGCCTTCCCGTCGGCGTCTCGCCGCAGGCGGCTCGTGAACCCGTCTCGGCAGAGGCGTTCCCATGAGGTGACCGCCCCGGCGGGCACCTTCTGGCTGATCATGAAACCCTGCTCCGAGCAGACGAGGCGGGGCCGTAGGGCTCCTACGAGCATGCCGATGACCAAGCGGGCGTCCCCGACGGAGTCGACGCAGTCAGGCAGCGTCATGGGGCTCGAAGCGCTGACGATCTCGACCTCGGACCACGGCTTCCGGGCCGTGGCGCACGCCCCGCTCCTCATGTGGCTGGCTGATCAGCAGGGCGGATGACCCGTCGACGCCGGCCTCAGTCAGAGGGCCCAGTTGGACTGGTTGCCCCGGTGAAGACGGGGAGTGGGGCCGTGCCGCGCCGGTACGGGTCGACTGCGGTGTAGGCCACTCCAGGTCGTGGCCGTCCAGTCCGAATGCCACCGAGCACGGCCGGGGGCTGTGGCTCATCGGGTGGTAGTGCCGGAGGCGTTGGGCGTTGGCCCAGTCCTGTGTGGAGATCACTGCTGAGCTTCCTCGTCCTCTGCGGAGTCGGAAACCCTGAAGCCGTACTTCCCGGGCGAAGCGGGAGGCTGTGTGGATGCGGATGGCGGACTCGACCACGGTGCCGTCCGCTGCACACGTCGTCCGGTGCGGTTCGACCACGGCTTCGCCGGGCGGCAGATGCAGGAGCTCCACTTCGTCCGCAGCGGGTGCGCGGACGAAGAGTGCCTCCTTCGTCGGTCGGGTTCGTAACCCGCGTCGTAGCGGACTCGGTTCGAAGCACCGAGTGAACCCAAGGGGGGGGATGCGCCCTCGCCCGACCGCGGGCTACTTCCGGCCTGGGGTCCACTTCATGCCGAGCCGGTAGGCGCGGGAGATCTTGTCCTGGACGCCGGGGCCGTCCGCCGGAGTGAACCAGCGCACCTCGCGGCCGATGACGAGTTCGCCTTTCTGGCGCTTGATAAGGGCGATGGCGCAGGCGTTCGCTTGCGGCGGGCATTCGTCCAGCACGACCCGGAAGCGGTCGCCGCGGTCGGAGGTCAGGGTCACCACGGCGTCGAGGCCGCGGAAGTCGCCGGAGCCTTCGTAGATGTAGACGAAGAGCAGGAGCTTCTGGAACTCGGCCTGGTGGTCCAGATTGATGACGAGGTTCTCTCCCGTCTCCCGGGCCCCGGTCCGGTCGTCCGAGTCGAGGGCGACGTAGGGGAAGCGGTCCACCGCGCCGAAGGCGTTGCCCAGTGCCTGCACCACGGTCTTGGAACCGTCGGTGCAGCGGATCATGCAGCCGAGGTCGAGGTCCACCGTCCTGGCCGAGGCCGCGCGCAGCGAGGCCCGGATCCGGCCGAACAGACCACGCGCCTCGCCGGCCGCCTGTCGGGCGGCGTCCTGCGGCGAGGTCCAGTTGAGATTGACCTTGATCAGCCCCGAGGTCACGCCGTGCTTGGCCAGAGAGACGGTGGGGGTGGCCTTCGTCAGGTCCACGGTGGCGGGCTGGGTCATGCGGCACCTTTCGTGGGGACGATCCAGGGAGCCGGGCTGGTTGCCGACCATACCGGCGGAGTGCGGGACGTCGCAGAGAATCGGTCGTTCGGTTCTCTGCACCTGTGTTACGACTGCCGGGACGGGCTGGAGGTCGTACACGCCGATGTTCCCGGCCGGTGAATCGGCCGCCGATGTTCGGCGAGAGGAGGGGCCGTCGGCCGGGCGGCGGAGCCGGCGGGACCCGGAGGACACGCGTGTCGGCGAAGCCGGTAACGACTCGCGGAGGGGGCGGCGCCGTACTGATCCCTGGGACACCGCCGATCGTACCGCTGGAGCTTTGGAATGGGCCGAGCGCGGCATCCGCGAGGCTGAGGCCTCGTCACCGTCGACACCGCTCTGGTCGCCCCCTCGCGGACCGATACGCATGAACTGGTCGGCTCGCCGACGCCGTCACCCTGCGCCGTGGCCACTTCACCGCCCTCCCCGCCCTGCTGACCTACCAGCAGCTTTGCGCTGCATCCGGGACCGCCGCATGGTGGTCGGCCGGGCGCGCGAAGACGCTGCCGCTTCTTCGCGCCGATGCCGATCAGGCAGGCCCGCGCGGTGGCCAGGCCCTTGTCGACGTCCTGCTGGACGACAAGGACATCAACGCCGTCTGGCGGGTAGCTCACGAGCGCGGCGCCCAAGACGGCCAGTGGCCTACCCTCGCCGACCAGTCCCGCCCGACCCGCCCCGAGGACCGCCCCTTCCATCCACCTCCGACTCGCAGCCCGCCTCACCCGCGAGACCGGGAACCTCGCCTACGAACAGCTCGGCAGCCCGCTCCTGAGCATCCGCGACTGCCACCGCCGCCTCGGCACGCCGGACGTCTTCATCACGTACGCCACCGGCCTGCGCGCCGCCCACAAGCGCAAGCGGAACCTGACGCGGCTGATGGACGAGCACGGGCTGCCGGGCACGTGACGGAGACGGTCGTGCCGCTGGGCGCCTCTGGGCAAGGCGGTACAGGACGGTCGAGGACCTGCATAGACTGCCTCCCGGTCCACGTACGTCCACCGCGCGGACGTGCGGGGTGCGGACCGCGAGGGGGAGGCGTGACGCCATGGAACCGCTGAGGGACGACGACCCGAAAGAGATCGGGGGCTTCGCCCTCGTGTGCCGGATCGGCTCCGGCGGTATGGGCCAGGTGTTCCTGGGCGAGTCCGCGGCCGGCCACCAGGCCGCCGTGAAGGTCATCAAGCCCTCCGTGCTCGACGAGGACACCCGGGCGCGCTTCCTGTCCGAAGTGGAGAGCCTGCGCACGGTCTACGGGCCTTTCGTCGCGGCCTTCGTCGGTGCGGACGCGAATGCCGACCAGCCCTGGCTGGCGGTGGAGTACGTCCCCGGGCCCGATCTGCGCACCCTGGTCGCCGACCGGGGGCCGCTGCCGCTCGCCGAGACGGCGAGTCTCGGCGCCCTGCTGGCGGAGGGGCTGGGAACGGTTCACGACGCGGGACTGCTCCATCGTGACCTGAAGCCGCAGAACATCCTGCTCTCCCCCTACGGCCCCAAGGTGATCGACTTCGGTCTCGCCGTACTCGCCGAGCGCCGCACCACCCTGACGGCCACCGGCTTCGTCGTCGGCAGCGTCCTCTGCATGCCTCCGGAGCAGGC
Source organism: Streptomyces sp. NPDC058877 (assembly GCF_042742855.1). Classification (NCBI taxonomy): domain Bacteria; kingdom Bacillati; phylum Actinomycetota; class Actinomycetes; order Kitasatosporales; family Streptomycetaceae; genus Streptomyces; species Streptomyces sp. NPDC058877. The sequence goes on from NZ_JBHYMF010000022.1 coordinate 5,675, forward strand.
CCGCGGCGAGCAGCAGCTGGACCGGTCCGCCGACGTGTACGCACTGGGTGCGGTGCTGCTCTTCGCCGCGACCGGGCACTACCCCTACGAGGGGCCGACGTGGCAGGCCGTCGCCCTGAAGATCGACGATCCGGCGACCGCACCCGATCTGACGGATGCTCCGCCGGAGCTCGTGCCGCTGATCACGGACATGCTGGCACTGGATCCGGACGCCCGGCCGAGTCTGCCCGAGGTCACCGACCGGCTGGTGGGCGTCATCCGCGACCAGGGGCTGACCGCCCTCCAGGCCAAACGCCGTCTCACCGACCTGACGCCCGAGATCAGTGTGCCCCAGCTTCCCGCACCGGCCCCGCAAGCTCCGAAGGAAGCCGCCGCACCCCCCTACACGCCTGCCGTCATCGACGAGGCGGCGGTCGAGGACGACGAGCAGGAGTCCCCGAGTACGTCCCCCGGAGCCGGGCAGCCCACCACGGAGCGGGATCGTGACGAGGAGGACCAGGACGCCGGCCCCGCCAGCCGCGGGGAGACCGCGTCCTCGCCGCCGGACACCCGCCCGCGCCCACGTGCCCGAGCAGCCGCCGTCCGGCCCACCGCGCCCCTGAGGATCGCCGAGGAGATCCGCGCCGCGTACGCCCGCGAGGCCGGCTTCTGAGCAGGCGCGGCCCAGGGGACCGATCCCGTACGTCCCCCTTCCTCCCCGTGACAGACTTGCCGTGGCGAGAGCGACGACACACGGAAGACGAAGGGGCCGCGAGTGACCGACCAGGGGGCGACGCAGGACGAGACCCGGTTCCCGCCGGGCGCACAGATCCTCGTGCGGGACGAGGAGTGGCTGGTCCGCAACACCACCACGACCGACCACGACGGGGAACGGATCGAGGCGGTCGGCGTCTCCGAGTTCGTGCGGGACGAGGAGGCCGTCTTCTTCAGCGGCATCGACACGGTGGAGCTCCTGGACCCGGAGAAGACCGTGCTCGTACCCGACACCTCCTCGTACTTCCGGCGCAGCCGTCTGTTCCTCGAAGCCGCCCTGCGCAAGACGCCGCTGCCGCAGACGGAGCGGGGCCTCGCCCTCGCCGACCGCTTCCTCCTGGACCCGCTCGTCTACCAGCAGCGTCCCGCCGAGCTCGCCCTGTCCCTGCGCAACCTCCGCCCCCGGGTCCTGATCGCCGACGTCGTCGGTCTCGGCAAGACCCTGGAGATCGGCCTGACCCTCGCGGAGCTCATCCGCCGGGGCCGGGGCGAGCGCATCCTGGTCGTGACCCCGCAGAGCATCCTGGAGCAGTTCCAGCACGAGCTGTGGACGCGTTTCTCCATCCCGCTCGTACGGCTCGACTCGCTCGGCATCCAGCGCGTCCAGCGCGAGCTTCCGGCGGGGCGGAACCCGTTCACGCACTACAAGCGCGTGATCATCTCCGTGGACACCCTCAAGAACATCGGGCAGTACCGGCACCACCTGGAGCGGATCCGCTGGGACGCCGTCGTCATCGACGAGTCCCACAACCTGATCAACCCGGGCAGCCAGCGCCGCGCACTCGCCGAGATCCTCGCACCGCGCACGGACGCCCTCCTGCTCGCCAGCGCCACCCCGCACAACGGCGACAAGCGGTCCTTCGCCGACCTGATCTCCCTGCTCGACCCGGCGGCCATCGCCGACCGCGACCGCTACGACCCGGCCCAGGACCTCGGGCACCTCTACATCCGCCGCACCAAGATCAGCCCCGAGGTCCGGGACGAGATGGGCACCGAGTGGCCGGACCGCGGCCCCACCGTCTCCCTGCCCTGCACGGCCACCGAGGCGGAGGAACGCGTCTTCGCCGAACTGGCCGAGCACTGGATCCCCGCCCCGCCCACGAGCACGGAGTTCGGCACGGCCGGCCAGGACCCCGTCTCGGTCGCCGTCGAACCGGTCTTCGCCTACAACCTGCTCAAGACGTTCCTCTCCTCGCACGTCGCCCTCGGCGAGACGGTCACCAACCGCATCGCCTCCCTCACCGAACGGGTCCGCAAGACCGAGGAGAAGGGGCTGCGACCCGACCCGGCCATCGCCGTCGAACAGGCCGCCCTCGCCCGCCTGAGGGAGATCGTCTCCACCATGGGCGACGGCACCACGCCCGGTGACTCCGCCAAGCTCGACGCCCTTATCGCCCAACTCCAGGAGATCGGTGTCGGCCCCCGCTCCACCACGCGAGCCGTGGTCTTCTCCGAACGCGTCCGCACCCTGACCTGGCTCGCCGAGGTCGTCCCCGCCCGCCTGGGCTTCCCGGTCGCGGCCGACGGCACCTCGAAGGCCGTGGCCGTGATGCACGGCGGCCTCAGCGACGAGGAGCAGGGCAAGGTCCTCGAGGCGTTCGGCCTCGCCGACACCCCCGTCCGGCTGCTGTTCACCGGTGACGTCGCCTCCGAGGGCGTGAACCTGCACCGCCAGTGCCACCACCTCGTCCACTACGACATCCCGTGGTCCTTGATCCGCATCGAGCAGCGCAACGGCCGCATCGACCGCTACGGGCAGAAGCACGAGCCGCGCTTCCACGCGCTGATCCTCACCACGGCCGTCCCCGGCGCCAAGGACGACCGCACGGTCGCCGAGAAGCTGCTCCGCCGCGAGGAGGAGGCGCACAAGCTGGACGGCACGGCCGAGGCCGTCTCAGGCCTCTACCGGGCGGAGGAGGAGGAACGCCGGCTCATCAAGGAGCTGGTCCGCGGCGGCACGGTCGAGGAGTTCCTGGACTCCGTATCCGCCGACGACACCGCACTGGCCGACCTGTTCGGCCAGGTGGACACGATCACCGAGCAGGAACTGCCCGCCCGCGCCGAGCTGATCTCCCTCTTCGACGGCGACACGGCCGACTTCGTCTCCACCGCCCTCGACGAGGTGTACCAGGAACGCGCCGAGGACCTGATCGGTCTGGCGTCGGGCACCGACGCCAAGGGCGGAGCCTACTTCTCGCTCTCCCCGGCCCAGGCGCCCGACCTGCTCCACCGCCTCAAGGCCCTGCCGCCCTCCTACCTCAGGGAGCAGCGCGTGGCCGAACGGATGCTGGTCACCTCCGACCGCACCCTCGCGCAGCGCAAGCTCACCGAGGCCAGGGACAGCAGTACCACGATGTGGCCGGACGTCTCCTTCCTCACCGACATCCACCCGGTGGTGGAGTGGCTGACCGACAAGGTCCTGGTCGAGTTCGGCCGGCAGGAGGCCCCGGTCATCACCACCCCGCACGTCGACGGACCGGTCTTCCTCGTCCAGGGCATCCACTCCAACGCCCTGGGCCGCCCGACCGTGGTCCGCTGGATGGCCGTGACCGGCATCCGGCCCGACGGCACCGGCACGCCCGAGGTACGCCCCATGGCCGACGCGCTGCGCGACGCGAAGGTCGGCCCGAGACTCGCCCGCACCGGAGACCCGCGGGACCTGGACCGGCTCCAGGCCCTCGTCCCGGCCGCCGTCGCCGCGGCCAGGGAACACCTTGACGCGGGCCGGGCCGCATGGGAGGAGCAGATCAGCGAGCCGCTCGCCGCCTACCGCGACCACGTCGCCCGGTGGCGCGCCGACTCGCTGCTGCCCGGGGTCACCGGCCGCCGCGAGCGCCTCGTCGAGGAGACCGCCGACGAACTGGCCCGGCTCCTCGACCAACTGCACACCACCGGCCGCCCCCTGCTGCGGGTCCTCGCCGTACTCGACCGCCCCGGCGCCCCGGACGCCTCCGCAGCCGAGCCGGCCATGCCCGAGGCCGGCCTGCCGGCCTCCGCTCCGGCCCCGGACACCGAACCGGAATCCGAACCCGACGCCGCCCACCCGTCCGACGCCCAGGCGGAGAACTGACGTGACGTACGACTCGCTGGTCAACCACGGCGACTACCTCTCGCCGCACTACCTCGCCGAGGTCCTCCCCAAGGACCTCAAGGCGAAGGACGGCCTCCTCACCCGCTGGGCGGCCTTCGAGGAGACCGAACGCCGACGCCACGCCGACGCCGTCGCCGACGCCGCCCGCCAGGGCCTCGGCCCCGACTCCGTACCGCCGCGCGTCCGCACCCCCCGCGAGGGCCTGCGGGCCCTGCACGGCCCCTACTTCGCGGGCCGCGCCGCACTCGCCCAGGACGCGGCGGCGCTCGCCGAACCCGACGCGCCCGAGCCCGAGGGCTGGCGCAAGCGCTACACCGAGAGCCACCTGGACACCCTGCGCGCCCTCGGCTACGCCGACGCCCACGAGCAGACCGTGACCGTCCACCGCGCCGACCGCGAGTACGCCGTCCAGGCCCTCCACGCCGAACCCGGCCTGCTGGCCGTCGCCTGCGGCTGGACCACCGAACCCGACGCCGCCCTCGACCCCGACGACGCCGGCCGCCTGCTCCACCCGGTGGAGACCGAGACCTCGGCGCCCGACCTGCTGGACGCCAAGGCCGTCACCGACTTCCTCTTCACCTGCGACACCCCCCCGCGCCACGTGCTCCTGCTCGTCGGCGGCGTCATCGTCCTCGCCGACCGTCTCGCCTGGCCCGAGGGCCGCTACCTGTCCGCCGACCTCGACGCCGCCCTGCACCGCCGTGACGACCGCCACGGCGGCGAACTCGACACCCTGGCGGCGCTCTTCGGCGCCGACGCGCTGCGCGTCCCCGCCGAGGGCGGCACCGCACCGCTCGCCGCCTTCCTCGACCGGTCGGGCAAGCACGCCGTCGGCGTCTCCACTGAACTCCGCGAGGGCCTGCGCCTGAGCGTCGAGTGGATCGCCAACGGGGTCCTGGACCGCCTGCGCGATCCCGAGAACGGCGTCACCCCCGCCGAACTCGACGACCCGGCCCGCCTCGCCAAGGAACTCAGCCGAGAGTCGCTGCGCTACCTGTACCGCATCCTGTTCCTGCTCTACGCGGAGGCCAGCCCCACCCTCGGTATCCTGCCCTCGGACTACCCCGAGTACGAGCAGGGCTACGGCCTCCAGCGCCTCGGCGACCTCGTCCTGCGCGACCTCGTCGGCGAGCGCTCCCGGCGCGGCTTCCACCTCTACGATTCGCTCGACCTGCTCTTCGAGAAGGTCGAGAACGGTCACCGCCGCTACGGCACCGAGCCCGAGGACCTCGCGGCACAGACCGCGGCCCGCGAGGCGGCGGAGGCCGAGAACGAGGCGGCGGCGCTGCTCGCCGCCGGCACCATCACCCAAGCCGAGTACACCGACCGGGTCCGCGAGGCCGACCGCGCCCGCCGCGCCGCCGCCCGCTCCACGAGCGCGGGCCTGCGCTTCGAGGCCCTGCGCTCCGAGCTGTTCACCAAGGAGGCCGTCCGCCTCATCTCGGACGACCAGATCGAGAACCGCGCGTACCAGGGCGGCGAGGGCGAGAAGCGCCGCCCCTTCCTGGACACCCGGCTGCGCAACGAGACCCTGCACAAGGTGCTGCGCCGTCTCATGCTCACCAAGGGCAGGGGACGGGAGCGCGGCGGCTTCATCTCGTACGCCCAGCTCGGCATCAACCAGCTCGGCGCCGTGTACGAGGGCCTGATGTCCTACACCGGCTTCATCGCCGAGGAGGAGCTGTACGAGGTCGCCAAGGGCGGCGACCCCTCGGGCGGCAGCTGGATGGTCCCCGCGTCCCGCGCCGGGGACTACGAGGACGCCGTCTTCGTCAAGCGGACGAACGAGGAGACCGGCCGCCCCGAGCGGGTGTCCCACCCCAAGGGCTCCTTCGTCTACCGGCTGGCCGGCCGCGACCGCCAGACCTCCGCCTCCTACTACACCCCCAAGTCCCTCACCGAGGTGACCGTCGAACTCGCCCTCCGGTACCGCCTGGACCAGGAGGGCACCACCACTCCGGCGAAGGAACTCCTGGAGTGGAAGATCTGCGAACCGGCCCTCGGCTCGGGCGCCTTCCTCAACGAGGCCATCGACCAGGTGGCCGCCGAGTACCTGCGGCGCCGCGAACGCGAGCTCGGCCGCCGGGTGGACCCCGAACTGCGGCAGATCGAGCTCCAGAAGGCCAAGGCGTACATCGCCCTGCACAACGCCTACGGCGTGGACCTCAACGCCACGGCGGTGGAACTCGCCGAGGTCTCCCTCTGGCTCAACTCCATGCACCCCGGCATGCGGGCCCCCTGGTTCGGCCTCCACCTGCGACGCGGCAACTCGCTCATCGGCGCCGGCCGCAAGGTCTACGCGCCCGACGTCCTGCCGGGTGGCGGGTGGCTGGCCAAGAAGAACACGCTCCCGCCGAAGGACCTGCCGTTCCGGGACGGCCCGCTCCCCGAGGGCGCGGTGCACCAGTTCCTGCTGCCCGCGATCGGCTGGGGCGCGGTCGCCGGCGAGTCCGAGGCGAAGAAGCTCGCCGAGAACGAGGCCAAGGCGCTGGGGAAGTGGCGCAAGGGCGTCCAGAAGGCCCCGAAGGCACCGAAGCCCTTCCAGGAGCGCGGCGACGAGCCCCCCGAGGCCCGGCAGAAGCGCCACGACCGCTGGCGCAAGGCGGCCGACAAGACCGAACTGCACCGCCTCCAGGGCGTGGCCCGGCGCGCCGAGTTCCTCTGGTCGCTCGTCGCCACCCGCCTCGAACTCTCCGAGCGGGCGGTGTCCCGCCGCATCGACGTGTGGGGCGCGGACTGGCTGGAGCAGTCGGCGGAGGCCGAGGACAAGCGGAAGGTCCTCGACGACCTGACCCGCCACGGCACGCCGTACTGGCGCCTGAAGACCGTCATGGACGCCTGGTGCGCCCTGTGGTTCTGGCCGCTGGACAAGGTCGGCGAACTCGACGGCACGGACCCGGTGTACGGCACGGGCGGGGCACTGGTCGACGAGTCGTCGGTGCCGGGGCTGCTGGGCGGCGGGCCGGCGGAGTCCATGGCTCGGGCCGAGCCGGTGGCGCCGGTGCGGCCGCCGTCCAGCGCCGCGCCGGGGGACCAGCTGTGGCGGATGGCCGGGCTGTTCGACGACCCGGACGGGGAACAGGGGGAACTGGGCGAGGACCTGGAGACCAGCTCGGTCAGGCGGAGCGCCCCGGCCTCCCGCAGGGCGCGCGGCGGTGGCCGGTCGCCGGAGCGGAAGACCGTGCCCCTCCAGAGCCTCGGTGACTGGCTGGACTTCCTGGAGGGCGTCCTCGGCACCGCCGACATGCCTGAGGAGTCGCTGCTCTCGGGCATCGAGAAGCTCGGCCCCGACGAGGCGCTGGAACTCCTTGCCGACGTGGAGGACCGCCTGGAGGGCTTCCTCGGCATGCGCCCGGCGACGCAGCTGCCGTTCCGCTACCCGTGGCTGAACACGGTCGAGGACATCGCGGGTACGACGGAGAAGGACATAAAGGCGGAGGACGGCCACGGCTTCTTCCACTGGGAGCTGCACTTCGCCCACGTGTTCCGGGGGCCGGGGGGCGGGTTCGACCTCCAGGTGGGGAACCCGCCTTGGGTGCGGCCGGAGTGGCTGGAGAGCCAGGTGCTGGCGGAGCTTGACCCCTGGTTCATGCTCGCCGAGCAGCCCTCGGCGACAGAGAGGAGAGAGAAGAAGGAGTCACTGCTGAGGGATGCCGGGTCACTCAGGTACTACCTGCGTGAGCTGGCAGCAATCAGCGGGGTCTCGGAGATGTTGGGGTCGCCTGCCGCGTATCCGGTTCTCGCTGGGACCCGCCCGGATCTGTATCGAGCTTTCATGAGCCGAGCCTGGAGCAACCTTGGCCAGGGTGGCATGGTTGGTCTCATCCATCCGGACACTCACTTCGGTGGGGTGAAGGACGGGCGGCTTCGCGGCGCGGCCTATCGGCACCTGCGGCTGCACGCTGGCTTCATCAATGTCGGAAACTGGGCCTTCGAAGCGAGCCGAAACACCGAGTTCGGTGTCCATATCTATGGAAGCCGTCACGAAGCGATCCGTTTTAGCAACCTCAGTCGCTTGTACGGGGTCGAGCCGCTGTTGGCGTCTCTGGACCACGACGGGGCGGGCGAGGTTCCTGGCATGAGGCACGCCGGTACCTGGGACTTGCGCCCGCATAAGGCGCGAGTGATTGAGGTCGACGGCTCCGTACTGGCGGAATGGCGACGGCTGACAGGGGACTCGGATATCCCTGAGTCGCAAGCTGCGTTGCTCCAGCCGACCACCACGCAGGAACAGGGAGCGATTGAGGCTCTTTCAGCTGTAGGTGTGAGGCTCGGGCAGCAGAAGCCGCCTGTCAGTCAGGGCTACAACGAAACGAACGGTAAGAAGGACGGGCTCATTGCCTGGTCCACGTCCCAGCCAGCCTCACTGTCCGAGTTGGTCCTCCAGGGGCCGCATTTCGGCATCGCTACGCCGATCAGCAAGCAGCCCAAGGTGCCGTGCAGGGGAAATCATGACTGGACCAGCTTCGATCTGACGGCGCTTCCAGCGGATGCTGTACCGCGAACGAACTACGTTCGGCCTGAGACGTGCTCGCTCAGGGAATTCGAACGCGCGCAGGACCGCTGGCTGGATCGATCGCGTCTGGAGACCGATTGGCAGCCGAGCGCTGAGGAGTGGGCGGCTCGCAGCAACGTGCTGACAGCGGACGAGCTCAAGTTGGATGAGGGGGAGCAGCGGGAGCTCCTGCGCCAGCGGTTGTGGTTCTTTCAGCCCTACACCCGGTTCTATCGGCTGGCGTGGCGCCGGATGATCCCGTTCAACACCGAGCGGAGTCTTTTCGCGAGCGTTGTTCCGCCTGGCCCAGCGCACGTGCACACCGTGCAGACCATGGCTTTGGGAGAAAACCGAGCCACCGCGCTTAACGCTGGTTTCTGGTTCTCATTGCCACTTGACTATCTGCTTCGCATCACAGGCCGCTCCGACCTCCAGGTCGCAGAAGCTCACAAGATGCCCTACGCCGACCCTGCCCACCCCCTCTCCAGCCCCCTCCTCCTCCGTACCCTCCGGCTCAACTGCCTGACCGACGCTTATGCGCCGCTCTGGGCCGAGCTGTACGACATGACGTGGCCGGGCTACGAGGACTGGGCGGTGGAGTGGCCAGACCTGGCGCCGCTCGCTGGCCGAATCAAGAAGACCTGGGAGTACGGCACCCCGCTCCGTACCGAGTACGAGCGCCGCGCCGCCCTCGTGGAGATCGACGCCTTGGTGGCGGTATGGCTCGGCATGAGTGCCGACGAGCTCATCGCCATCCATAAGGCGCGGTACGCGATCCTCGCGGACCGTGAATCGAACATGTGGTTCGACTTCAAGGGCCGGCAGTTGGCGCAGGACCCGTACGCCCACGGCCACGGCCAGACCAAGGAGCACTACGAGCACTTCCTCGCCTACCAGAAGAAGGAGCGGCCCGAGCCCTCCGAGGGCTACACCGCCCCCTTCTACAAGGCCAACCGTGAGGCGGAGATGCGTACGGCGCACGCGTACTTCTCCGCGCGGCTCCAGGAGGCCATCGGCAAGGGGAAGTGGACGCCTCCCACGGCGTGAACGACAGTGCCCCGCGCCGGGGTCCTCCTCTGGCGCGGGGCACTTGTCGTGAGGGTCAGCCCTGGGCTGCGTACGTGACGAAGTCGTTCCACACAGTGGGGGAGAGGGCGAGTTCAGGGCTCCGCTCGTCCTTGGAGTCTCGGACGTGGACCGCCTGAGTGCCCTTTGCCACCTCGACGCAGGCGTCACCGTCGGAACCGCTGTAGCTGCTCTTGAACCAAGCCCGTTCGTCGATGCTGCTCATAGCGCTCCTCGAAGTTGCTTCAGCAGGCTTCTTGAATCCTCGGAGGTGAGAGCCTGTGAACGCAGTTTCGCATACCGTTGGAGCATGATGCTGACCTCCTTCGGGTCCGAGATGAGCATGCCGCCACGCTGGCCTTCCGCGTAGCTGAACCATTTGTTGTCCGGAGACTCCAGGAGCATCAACGGCCCGTCGAACCCGGCGTGATCCGGCTGGTACCGAGGCATGATTTGCAACTCGACGTTGAACTGCAACGCCCGCTTCAGCAGGCTGTCGAGCAACTCCCGCGTCACGTCAGGGCCACCCGTGCCGCGCTCGATCAGCGCCTGCTCGATGATGAAGCTGAACGCGATCGGCGGCCTGCGCTCGAACAACTGCTGGCGTTCCAACCGCGCCGCTACCTGCTTGGCCACTTGCTCCTCGTCCTTCACTGGCGGCACGCTCTCGGTCACCGCTCGCGCGTAGCGCTCGGTCTGGAGCAGTCCGGGAATCACCCGGCACTCGTAGGTCCACAGGGTGACCGCGTGCGCCTCCAGCCGCGCCCACTGCCGGAACCAGCTCGCAAGCCCAGCCTGCCGTGACAGGTGCGGCGCCGCCTTCCGCAGCGCGCCGGTGTTACCGAGCACCGGTTCCGCGCGTTCCACGAAGTCGCGGTCCGCCATCCGCCGGCCCTGCTCGACCGAGGCGACCGTGTGTTTCGAGTAGCCGATCCGCACGCCGAACTCCTCCCGGCTCAGGCCCGCGTGTTCGCGTAAGGCCTGGACGACCGCGCCGAAGGTGCGCAGACTGTCCGAGGCGCCCGGCTCCGCGCCGCCCGCCGCCCCCGTACCGCCGTCCGTGCTCTCGTAAGCCACCGCCGGACACCTCCCGTGCCGCCCGCGCCGTACCGCTTCGACTCCGCCCATCGTCACGAACGGTGACGCGTACTGTCCATCGAACGTGCGCGTACGCTGACTCGGCGTACGCGCGGCGGCCCTGGTGGTCCGGCCCGTCGCGGCGGCACCTTGGGCACATGACAGCACCGTCCACCCCCGCCGCACACGCCGTGCCCGTCACCGTACGTGTGTTCGCCCAGCGCTTCAGCTCCACCCCGCGCGGCGCCCGGCTCGCCCGGCGGCTCGCTCTGCACCAGCTCGACGCCTGGGGCGTTCCGCACGGCAGCCCGACGTCCGACAGCGCCGCCGTGCTCGTCGCCGAACTCGCGGCCAACGCCGTCACCCACGGCCGGGTCCCCGGACGGGACTTCGAACTGGCCGTCAGGCTCCTCGGCCGGACCCTGCGCATCGAGGTCTCCGACACCCGGGGCGAGCGCCGCCCGCCCGCCCCGGGCGTGCCCCGTCCCGCGCCCCTCGCCGAGGACGGTTGGGGTCTGCTCCTGGTCGAGGCGCTCGCCGACCGGTGGGCCGTGCTCGACCGCGTTCCCGTCGGCAAGACCGTGGTCGCCGAGCTGGACCTGACACACTGACTCCTCCGAGGGCCGGAGATCCCCGCCGGGTGCCGGGCGGTCGCGCTGACAGCCCCGGGCACCGTCTATAGGCTGAGTCGGGCACTGCGTCGGGCAGTGACAGGCGATGGAGGATGACGGGCGGTATGGCGGAAGCCGAAGGCGGCGGGCGGGGGCGGCCGAGAGTTCCCCGGGGCTATGCCGTGGCGGAGGACATCGAGCAGCCGGACTCGCTCCTCCTGCCGCTGGGGTCGCCGCTCGACATCGGCTCCGACGGCCGGCCGACCGGTGTCGAGCTGGAGCTCCCCGCCGACGAGGAGGGCGAGGAGCGCGGCGAATACCGGGACGCGGACGGTATCTCCGCTCCGTTCCGTCCCGAGAGCATCAGCATCCGCACCGAGACCACGACCGTCGACCTGCTGCTGTCCCGGCTGCGGGAGGGCATGCTCGACCTCGCGCCGGACTTCCAGCGTCGTTCCGGCATCTGGAGCGACCGCGCGCAGAGCCGGCTGATCGAGTCGCTGCTGCTGCGCATCCCGATCTCCAACTTCCACATGGCGCAGGGCGACGAGGACAGATGGGCCGTAGTGGACGGTGTCCAGAGGCTCACCGCGATCGCCCGGTTCATGGAGCCGAGGCTCACCGGCCTGGAGCCGTTGGCCCTCCGAGGCATGGACTACCTCTGGCAGTACGACGGCAGCACCTACCAGGACCTCACCGGACGGCTGAAGATCCGTCTGCGTGAGACCCAGCTCACCGTCCACATCATGCAGCAGGGCACTCCGGAGAAGGTCAAGTACAACGTCTTCTCCCGGATCAACACCGGTGGAATGCCACTGAGCCCACAGGAACTGCGGCATGCGCTCGTGAGCGGGCCCGTACGGACCTTCCTGGCCGACCTCGCCGAGGGCCAGGCGTTCGGTGAGGCCACGCGGTGGAGCGTGTCCGACGCCCGGATGGACGACCGCGAGATGGTGCTGCGCTTCCTCGCTTTCCGCATGACCAATCCGGCCGCCCACTCCGAGAAGGACTTCGACAAGTTCCTCATCGACTCGATGTACCGGATCAACACGCTCACCGAGGAGCGGCGGGAGCAACTGGTGCGGGAATTCCGGGTGGCCATGAGATGCGCGCTGGACCTGTTCGGCGAGCACGCGTTCCGTAAGTGGCGTGGAGGCAAGCGCAGTTCTCCCGCCATCAACAAGGCCCTGTTCGAGACGATCGCCGTCCATCTCGCGCTTCTCGACGATCAAGAGCGGGACAGACTGGTAGCGTCGCGGACACGCGTGCACACCAGGTTCTTCGAGCTCATGGACGACTGGGACTTCGACCGGTCGATCTCCGTGGGTACCGGAAACCCGGCGAAGATCCGCAAGCGTTTCCAGGAAGTGGCACGACTGTTCCGAGGGGTGGCCGAACAGTGATCGACCGATTGACGCTGCACAACTACAAGGCGTTCCAGCACGCCGAGATCTCCCTTGGCCCGCTCACCCTCCTCACCGGGCTCAACTCGTCCGGCAAGAGCAGTGTGCTCCAGTCTCTTGCGCTCCTGCGCCAGTCCCACGAGTCCGGTGACCTGGCGGTCGCCCCGCTGCTGCCCGAAGCGCGCCGGGCCGGACTCCGCACGAGCGTCGCCAACCAGGGCTTCCTGCTCAACGGCGAACTCGTCGGCCTCGGCACCGGAGAGGACGTCCTGCACGAGGACTTCACGGAGGACGAACCACGGATCAGCCTCGCCGTCGACGAGGGGCCCTACCACTACGGCTGGACCGCCGCGTACGAGGCCGAGCAGAACCTCCTTCCTCTGCTCGATGTCGACCTCCCCGACACGTCGGAGGGCGACCGCGAGCGGCCGACCGGGCCGGAGGCCGTCACCCCGGCCTTCTTCACCGCCCCCTTCCAGTACCTGCACGCCGACCGGATCTCACCCGCCGAGTTCTACCCGCGTGACCACCAGGTGGCCATCGGCCGCGGCTTCCTCGGCGTACACGGTGAGCACACCGTGAACTTCCTGCGGCATCATGCTGACGACACGGTTCCTGAGGGACCGCTGCGTCATCCGAAGGCGGTCTCGGACCTTCTGCTCGACCAGACCGCCGCCTGGATGGGTGAGCTGTGTCCGGGGGTGGACATCAAGGCCGACGCCATCAAGGGCACGGACGTCGTCAGCCTCTCCTATGGCTTCCAGGGCACGCTGGGCGCCACCCGGCGCCGCCGCCCCAGCAACGTCGGCTTCGGGCTCACCTACGTCCTGCCCATCGTCGTGGCCTGCCTGAGCGCCCGCCCCGGCGCCCTGGTCCTCCTGGAGAACCCGGAGGCGCACCTGCACCCGCAGGGCCAGACCCAGATGGCCACGCTCGCCGCCTCGGCCGCCGCGCAGGGCGCCCAAGTGATCATGGAGACGCACAGCGACCACGTGATCAACGGGGTGCGGCTCGCCGTCAAGCAGGGGCGGATCACTCCCGGGCAGGCGGTCTTCCACTACTTCCGAGGCGACGGCACCGGCGTGAACTTCGTCAGCCCGCGAGTCGACTCGGACGGCATGCTCGACCAGTGGCCCCCGGGCTTCTTCGACGAGCTGGAGAACACGCTCGACCAGCTCATCGGCTGACCCCCGCCGGGGAGGGCGGGGCAAGGCGCACAGATATCGTCGCGGAGGGGGAGACGTGCCGCAGCTGTTCCTGAACGAGAAGTCCTGTGAGACGACGGCCGACCCGGAACGGGTCAACCACGCCATGACGGAGCTGGTGAGAGCCGTCGTTGCGGTGGCGAGGGTGGACCGGCCCGGCACGGTACTGGTCGCCCGTGAGCCCGTGAACGCCCTGTGGCTGGCGAAGGACCACCCCATCGCCAGGTGGATCGGAAGCCCCGGGGCCAAGGAGCTGTGGCAACGGTTGCTGCTCATGCAGACCAAGTACCCACATGAGGACGCCTTCCCCGACGGGGAGACCTTCTCCGACGTCGCCTACACCCACGAGGGCGCGCCGGCGACCGGTCTCGGTGCCGCGCACCTGATGGGCGGTGCCGGTGTGTCCCTGCTGCTGGAACCCTGTTGGGACACGGACCGGATCACCCTCGAACGCGAGGAACTGCTCGACGACGAGGACAGCGGATCCGCGATCACCGACGTCGAGGTGCCGCACGCCGCCACCCGTGAGCACGTCAATACACACCTGCCCTGGATCCGCGAGGAGACGCAGGCTGCCCTCCGCGACGAGCTGAGCGGCATCCGTACTGGAGCCGAGCTGTGGGAACGGTGCCCGGACCTGTTCCCGCACCTGCGCTTCCTGCCGCATGTCGAAGCGCAGGTGCGCGAACTGAAGCAGTACTGGGTGCATCCGGTCCGCAAACGGCTCGCGGAGATGGATCGCGCGGTCCAACTCTGGGACGCCGACACCGAGCTCGACGGGCCGCAGTGGGGTTCCGTCGTGACTCCGGAGCACTCGACGCGCAAGCGCGACTACTGCAAGTTCGCCGACCTCGACGGTACGGAGCAGTACTTCGACACCCACTTGCGCTTCACGCCCGGCGCGGGGCGGCTCCACTTTCGGTTCCTGAAGGACACTCGCAGGGTCCACATCGCCCACATCGGACACAAGCTCGGCGAGTGAGGTGCCCGGAGCCCGCACGGCCGGCCCGGCTAACGTAGGCCAGTGACCGGCCGCTCGCCGGCCCCAGCAGCACCATCCGCACCAAGGAGGACCCGCGCGTGCGTCCCACCCTCGCCGCCGACCAGGTACGGGCCAGTCTGAGCCAGTACCTCGCGACGACGTACGCGCTGGCCGACGAGTCCACCCGCCGCGCCCTGGAGGGCTTCCTCGGCGACGCCGAGGACGGCATCTTCCGCGGCCCCTACCTCCGCGTCCGTACGCCGTTTCGGACCGCCGTGGGGGAGGACTGGAAGCGCCACCTGACCTGGCACCCCGACCTCACCCCGTACCGGCACCAGGAACGCGCCTGGGAGCGGCTGTCCACCCTGCACGGCCCGGCGCGGCCCACCTTGGTCACCACCGGAACCGGATCGGGCAAGACCGAGTCGTTCCTGGTCCCGGTCCTCGACCACTGCCTCCGCGCGCGTGAGGCCGGCCGGGAGGGCGTCAAGGCGATCCTGCTCTACCCCATGAACGCCCTCGCCACCGACCAGGCCCACCGGATCGGCAAGCGCCTCGACGACCCCAAGGACACCCGGCTGCGCGACGCGGGTGTGCGGGCCGCCCTCTACATCGGCGACAAGCCGTCCCAGGAGTTCAAGCAGGCCAACCCCGCGATCACCGTCGACCGGGACGAGATCCGCCGCACCCGGCCGGACATCCTGATCACCAACTACAAGATGCTCGACCTGCTCCTCCAGCGGCCCGAGGACCAGCGGCTGTGGCAGGACTCCCCGCTCGCGTACGTCGTGCTCGACGAGTTCCACACCTACGACGGCGCTCAGGGCACGGACGTCGCCATGCTGCTGCGCCGGCTCGGATCGGTCACCGGGCTCGCCGAACCCGGGCGTCCCCTGGGACCGGTCTGCCCGGTCGCCACCTCGGCCACCCTCGGTGAGAGCGGCCCCGACGACAGCGGCTCGGCAGCCGCCAGGCGGGGCGAGGCCGGGCGGCCCGGCATGCTGGAGGTCGCCGAGCAGGTCTTCGGCGTGCCGTTCCCGCCCGACGCGGTCATCGGCGAGGACCGGCGATCCGCCAGGGACTTCACCGGGGAGAGCGACTTCTCCCTGCCGTTCCCCTCGCCCCAGGAGGTCGACGCCCTCGGGGACCCCACCCGCGACTCCAGTGTTATGGACGACCTCGTCGCCGCCTTCACCGGTCTGAGCGGATCCACCCCGGAGGAGCTCGGTGCCGTGCTGCGCCGCCACCGGCTCACCGCCGCCGTCCTGGAGATCCTCGACGGCACCCCGAAGACCCTTGCCGAGATCACCGAGGTGCTGCCCCGCTACGCCTACCACTGGGGCATGGCCGTTCAGCAGCGGCCGGGCCTCGCCGCCCGGGCCCTCGCCCGCTACCTCGCCCTCCTGTCGTACGCCCGCGACCCCGAGCACCCCGGACGGCCCCTGCTGTCCGTCGAGATCCACCACTGGGTGCGTTCGGTCTCCCGTGTGCTGCGCGGCATCAGCGCCGCACGCGCCGAGTTCCGCTGGGACGACGAGCGGGTGACCTCCGGCGGCGCGCTGGCCCGTGCGGGCCGGACCCCTGACGCCCGGCCGTCACCGTACGACGGCGAGGGACCCGCCGAACCGCGCGCCGTTGCCGAGCTCGGCGCCGTCCCGGCCGACGACAGCGCACCGCCGCCCGCCCAGGTCTTCCTGCCGGCCGTGTTCTGCCGCGAATGCGGACGCTCCGGCTGGGCCGCGTACTCCCCGGAGGTCGACCCCACCCACCTCGACCTGAACGCCACGAAGATCCGCCGGGCCTCCGTCGGCCGCGACAAGCGCCGGGTGCGCAACATGATCGCCGCGACGCCCCGGGAGGTGCACGAGGCCGCCTTCGCCGCAGGACCGGACCGCCGCCGCGGCGGACCCGCCGTCATGGTCCTGGAGGGCGCCGACGGGCGGCTGCGTCCGCTGTCGCCCGAGACCGACTTCCTTCCGCCCGCCGACGGCGAGGGAGCGCGCCGGCCGGTGCCCCTGCACAACGCCGCCTTCGTCCACGCCGACCTCGACGGCGACCGGGCGGCCGAACGCGACCAGTGCCCGGCCTGCCGCACCTTCAACTCCATCCGCTACCTCGGCACCGGGCTCGCCGCGCTCGCCGCCGCCGCCGTCACCCAGCTCTTCACCGGCGGCGAACTGGACGAGAACCTGGGAGAGGACAAGACCCTCCTCTTCAACGACTCCGTCCAGGACGCCGCCCACCGCGCCGGATACGTCGCCAGCCGCTCCTACACCTTCTCCCTGCGCGCCCTGCTCGCCAGCCGCATCTCCGAGGACGAACCGGTCGCCCTGAACGACCTCGCCGCCGACCTCATCGCGGACGTCGTCGACAGCAAGGCCGTGCAGGCCGCCGTCATCCCGCCCGACCTGCACCTCGTCAGGGGCGTGGACACGTTGCTGTCCGGCCGCAGTCGTGGTTCCCGGGCCACCTGGGAACTGATCGCGCAGCGCCTGGCGTTCGCCACCGTCATGGAGTTCGGCCTGCGTTCCCGGCAGGGCCGCACCCTGGAACTCACCCGCACCGTCGCCGCCGACGTGCCCCTCGTGGACCCCGACGCCGTGGCGGACCTCGTCCACGAGCTCCTCCTGACCACCCCCGGCGAGATCGCGCTGCCCGACGGCTCGGCGCCCGGCCCCGACCGGTACACCGGATTCGTCCGGGGCCTGCTCGAACGGATGCGGATCCGGGGCGCCGTCCGGCACGCCTGGCTGGACCCCTGGCTGGCTCAGGCCGGGGTGCGCCGGTGGGCCATCTGGGGCGGGCGGGAGACCGGGATGCCGGCCTTCCCCCGCGGGGTCTCCGCCCCCGCCTTCCTGCTCGGCACCCCCAAGCAGGGCAGCGAGGACTTCGACGTCCTCACCGGCCGGCTCGGCTGGTACCAGGACTGGGCCGTGCGCGCCCTCGGACTGCGTCCCGAGGCGGCCGGAGTCTTCCTGACCCGGCTGCTGCCCGCGCTCGCCGAGACGGACGTCGTCTCCGCGCGTACCGCCCTCGACGGTGCCACCCGTGTCTACGGCCTCCAGCCCGGCCACATCCAGGTCCGCGTCCTCGCCGACGACACCCTGCCCGACGCCACCGCGCACTGCCCCCGGTGTTTCTGGGAACAGACCATTCACCCCGACCTCGCCGACCAGTGGCACGGGCAGCCCTGCCCGCGCTACCGCTGCGGCGGCACCCTCGGCACCGGCCGCGACCTCGACAGCGGACTGCGACAGCGGGACTTCACGGACGACTTCTACCGCCGCATGTACCGCGAGGCCGGCGTCTTCACCATCAACACCGCCGAACACACCGGCACCCTCAGCCGCGCCAAGCGGGAGGCGGTGGAGAAGGCGTTCCGCGAGGGCACCCGCGTCCACTACGCCAACCCGCAGGTGCTGTCCTGCACCCCCACCCTCGAACTCGGCATCGACATCGGCGACCTGTCCGCCGTCGTCCTCGCCTCGCTGCCGAAGGGACCGGCCAACTACATCCAGCGCGTGGGCCGCGCGGGGCGCTCCACCGGCAACGCCTACCTGCTCACCATGGTCGACCGCGGCCCGCGCGACCGCTACTACCTCGAAGAGCCCCGGCTCATGATCGCCGGAGAGGTCCTGCCGCCCGGCTGCTACCTGTCCGCCGCCGAGATTCTGCGCCGCCAGTACCTGGCCCACCTGCTCGACCTCGCGGGCGCCGGGAGACTTCAGGCGCCCGACGGGACGCCCCTGCGGCCCCTGCCCGGACGCGCCACCGAACTCTTCGGTGCCTCGGCGTGGCAGGCCGAGTTCGCCGAAGCGGCGCTGGCCGCCGGCGAACGGCTCGTACACGGCTTCCTGGACCTGTTCCCGGACTACGACGAGCGCCGCGGCACCGGGGTCAGCCCCCAGGCCCGCGCCGCCCTCGTCACCTATGCGACCGACCCCGGCGAGGACGGGCTTGGCGCCGCCCTCGACTCGGCGCGCCGACGCTGGGAGGACCGGCGCGCCGAGCTCCAGCGCAGGACCGAGGCCATCGACCGGGCCCACGGACTGCTCGTCGTCGGCGACCCCGACCACGAGCGGCAGGGACGTGAACTGCGCGCCGAGCGCCGGGACGTGGCCCGCGTCTCCCGGGAGATCAGCCGTACCACCGCCCACGGAGCCCTGGTCGACCTCGGCCTGCTGCCGAACTACAGCCTGATCGACTCGACGACCGAGCTGGAGGCCACGCTCACCTGGACGGAGAAGGCCGCCGACGAGTCCCGCACGAACCACAGCAAGACCCTGCGCCACAGTCGTCCCGCCCGCCTCGCCCTCTCCGAGTTCGCCCCCGGCAACCACTACTACGTCCAGGGATACAAGCATCGCGTCACCGGCCTCGACATCGGCAGCCCCGGACGCCCGGCCTGGCTCTGGTGGCGGGTCTGTCCCGACTGCGGCCACGTCCGCACCCACCGCGCCGAACAGGACGCCTCCCCCTGCCTCCGTTGCCGGTCCGCGGCCATCGGCGACATCGGCTGCCTGCACAAGGTCCTCGTACCGCGCCGCGTCACCTCCCGCGACGAACGCGACGACGTCCGCGTCCGCGACGACAGCGATGAGCGCGAGAGACGGCACTACACCGTCGTCCCGGCCGTGGACATCGACGCACACGACATCGAGCAGGCGTGGAAGCACGAACACGCCACCTTCGGATGGGAGTTCACCCGGCAGGCGTGGATCCGGCACATCAACGTCGGAGCCACCCGGGTGGACGGCGGCACCGACTCGGCCTTCGCCGGGCAGGAGGTCCGGCTCAACCCGTTCTGGGTCTGCGACGCGTGTGGCTTCGCCGACCCGGACGGCGGCCCCGCCGCCCACGACGCCACCGACACGGCGGCCCACGCCAGGTACCACCGGCCCTGGTGCCCACGACGGCGCGGCGGAGCCGAAGCCGCACGGCGAGGAGAGCGGGTGCTGCTCGCCCACGAGCTGCGCACCGACGCCCTGCGCGTCCTCATCCCCGCCGTCACCGCGCACACCAAGGAACGGCTCGCCTCCTTCAAGGCGCTGCTGCTGGCCGGAATCGCCCGCAGCTACGGCGGCGACCCCGACCACCTCGCGGTCGTCACCGACTCCATGCCCGAGGAAGGCGGCGAGAGCCCGCTGCGCCGTCACTTCCTCGTCCTGTACGACACGCTGCCCGGTGGCACCGGATACCTGCACCGCCTGGCCGGCCGCGACGGCCTGAGGGGCGTCCTCGACGACGCACGGCAGGTGATCGAGACCTGCGTGTGCGTGGGCCAGGGACGCCCCGCCTGCCACCGGTGCCTGCTCCGGCACGTCACCGACGGCGAGTACGAGCTCGTCAGCCGCGAGCACGCCCTCGACATGCTCGGCGAGCTCTTCGGCCGCACGTCGGACCGCTGGAGCGTCGAACCGGTGGCCACGACCCGGGACATCACCCTCGTGCACCAGGTGGAGAGCGAACTGGAAGCCCTCTTCCGGCGCGGACTGCTGGAATGGGCCGACCGGACGGACGACGTCAGCGTCCGTACCGCGCTCACCGCCGACGGCACCAGGGACACCAACCTGCGCTTCACCGCCCCCGACGGGACCGTCCGCGGCTGGCAGATGGAGACCCAGACCCCGCTCGGTTTCACCCGGCCGGACGTGGTCTTCCGCAGTACCGACGACGACCGGCGGGTAGCGGTCTACCTGGACGGCTACCGCTACCACGCGAGCCCCGACCACCTCACCGCCGAGGCCGACGCGGCGAAGCGCACCAGGCTCCGCGCCGAGGGCTGGCAGGTCTTCCAGCTCACCTGGGACGACGTACAGGCCTGGACGGGACGCTCCGGGCCCCAGACCGACCCCGTCTGGAAGCCCTATCCGAACACCGCCCAGAAGACCGCCATGGACGTCCACCGGCGCATGCACGCGGGGGACACCCGCGACCTCACCCGACTGGTGTGGGCCAATCCGGTCGAGACGCTGATCGGATACCTCACCGACCCGCACCCGGACGCCTGGCGCCGCCGTGCCCAGAGCGCCCTCGCGGGCTTCGCCGCGGTCTCGGCGACCAGCAGGGCCCTGGCCGACGGCACGGAGATCGGACGCCGGATCAGCGAGGCGCTGGACGGGCGACGGCTGGCCGGAGGGCAGGGCGCCGTCCAGGTCATGGCGACCCGGGACGCCTCCGGCTGCCCGCTCACCATCGCGCTCGACCTGCGCAGGGGACAGAGCGGGGCGGCCTGGACCGCTCTGACCGTCCTGGACGACGTTCCTGACACGGTCGCGGCCGACGAGGCCGCCCACCGCAGGCGCTGGCAGGCGTGGCTCTACTGGAGCAACCTGCTCCAGTTCCTCGACGCGGGGGAAGGGGACGGAGTCCAGCTCACCACCGGCATGCTGCCCGGATTCGACCCGGCCGAACTGGCGGTCACCGGCGGAGCCGGATGGCTCACCTCCCAGCGACGCGGGCACGAGCAGACACCGCAGGCCCCCCGGCCGTCGGCGGACCGGCAGGAGCCGGGGTCCGTCACCTCCATCGCGCCCGTCCGTGATCCCGGCTGGGACGAGGTCATCGAGTTCCTCGTCGACGATCCGGGGCTGGACGCGCTCGCCGACGCGCTCGCCGACCGGGGCGTTCCCGCTCCCGAGGCCGGTTACGAGCTGGGGGAGGCCGCCTGGCCCGCCGAACTCGCCTGGCCCGACCGGCGTGTGGGCGTCGTCCTCGCCCACCGCCCGGACCCCGGGAGCGACCGGGACATCGACGCCGAACAACGGGACGCGGCCTACCGCGACGCGGGCTGGCAGGTCCGTACCGCGACGGAATGGAACGCCGACACACTCGCGGCGCTGGTGCGCGGCGGCACGGACGGAACCACGGACGACCACGGGGAGAACGAGCGATGACGGTCACCAGCACGCCGCGGACGGGCGTGACGCTGCGCCTGCTCGACAAGGCGGACAAGGAGATCGTCAAGCTGGACCGCGCGGTCCTCGGGGCGTTCTACAAGTTCCAGCACGACTTCCGCCGCAACCCCGACGCCGGCGGCCTCGACCTCAAACAGCTGGAAGGCCACGACCGCCTCTGGTCGGCACGCGTCAACCGGGAGTGGCGGGCGCTGATGATCCGCCTCGGCGGTCACGACTGGCTGCTCGTCTCGGTCAAGCACCGCAGCCACGTCCACAAGAACCTGGACCGGTTCAACTACGGCATCAACCACATCACCGGCGCCATCGAGTACGTCGACCTCCAGGTCGTCGAGGAGAGCGTGCTGCGCCGCGGCCTCACACCGCCCACCGCTCCCGCCGCTCCCGTGTCGGCGCCTTCCTCCGCCCCCGAACCGGTCGGGCCGCAGCCGACGGAAGAACCGCTCTTCGGCGCCTACACCGACCAGCAGCTTGCCGACCTCGGTGTCACCGAGCCCCTCATCCCGATCGTCCGGAAGCTCACCACGGACGACGAACTGCTCGGCCTCGCCGAATACGCACCCCGCCACACCGGGGAGGTCCTCCTCCGGCTGCGCGACGGCATTCCGTACGACGACGTCATGGAACAGGTGACCGCGCCCGTCGCGGTGACCGAGCCGGAGCGGAGCGTCGGCTCCGACGACTGGCAGGCAGCTGTCGACCGCTCCCAGACCGTGGTGATCACCGACGACGAGGCCCTGCAGAGCATTCTGGAGGAGGGGGACTTCGGTCGCTGGAAGATCTTCCTCCACCCCACGCAGGAGAAGCTGGTCCACCGGCGCTACTCCGGCCCCGCCCGGGTCGGCGGCGGGCCGGGAACGGGCAAGACCATCGTCGCCCTCCACCGCGTCTGCCATCTGGTCGGCCAGCTTCCTCCCGGTCACACCAAGCCCGTGCTGCTCACCACGTTCAACCGGAACCTCGCCGCCGACCTGCGGGCCCGGCTGCTCTCCCTGGGCGGGCCCGAGGTGCTGGCACGGGTCGACATCGCCCACGTCGACCAGCTCGCCACCCGCATCGTCAGCGAAGCCGACCCCGGCAACGCGAAGCGTCGGATCGACGACACCTCAGCCCTCCGCGAGTGGCGGGAACTGCTGGTGGAGACCGGGGAGACCCGCTGGAACGCCGAGTTCCTCAGCGACGAGTGGAACCAGGTCATCCTCGGCCAGGCCGTGACCTCCCGGAGCGACTACTTCACCGCCCGCCGAGCGGGGCGGGGCCGCAGCGTCACCCGCGCCGAACGCGCCGGCATCTGGCAGCTGGCCGAACGCTTCACCCAGCGCCTGGAGACCAAGGGCCTGGAGACCCACCGTCAGGTCGCCGAGCGGGCCGCACGGCTGGAGATGGCCCGCAAGGCCCGCATCGACCGCCGCGCGGAGGAACGCGAGGAGCGGGGCGGCCTGCACAACCTCCACGTCGAGGCCGGCTCCGGCGCCTGGCTGCGCTACCGGTACCGGCACATCGTGGTCGACGAGGCGCAGGACCTCAGCGCCGCCCACTGGAAGATGCTGCGCGCCATGGTGCCGTCCGAGCCCGACGACATCTTCCTCGTCGGCGACACCCACCAGCGGATCTACGACAACCAGGTCACCCTCGGCAGCCTTGGCGTCCACATCCGCGGCAGGTCCTCCCGACTGACCCTCAGCTACCGCACGACCCGGGAGATCCTCCGCGACGCCGTACGGGTCCTGGGCGGCGCCGAATACGACGACCTCGACGGCGACACCGACACGCTCGCGGGCTACCGTTCGATCCTCCACGGCACCGAACCGTCGTTGCGCGGGGCACGGAGCTGGGACGAGGAGATGGACCTCCTCGTGGAGCAGCTTCGAGCCTGGCACGACGTGCCCAGGGAGGCCACGGCGATCTGCGTCCCGACCAACGACATGGTCACCCAGGTCGGCGACCGCCTCGCACGAAGCGGCATCGCATCCTCGGAGATCACCCAGGACGGACCGCGCGGCGACCAGGGAGTCCACATCGGCACGATGTACCGCTTCAAGGGACTGGAGTACCGCTGCCTGATCATCGCCGGAGCGGCCGAGGGGCTCGTTCCCCGGGCCTCCGTCGACGCGTGGCAGCACACGGACCCGAGCCGCCACCGGCGCGAACTGCACCGGGCACAGTCGCTGCTCTTCGTCGCGGCGACCCGTGCCCGCGACGCGCTCGCCATCACCTGGCACGGCGAACCGAGCCGCTTCCTCGCACCGCTCATCCCAGCGAGCTGAGAGAGGCCGCGCTCCCCGCGCCACATGGCGGGGCAGGCGGACGCCACGGGGGCGACGCGGCAGGCACGGTTTGCGGCATGGAGCTGCCTGATCTCCGACGGCATTCCTGGTTTCCGCACGGAACCGGGCCGCGCGGGCTTTGCGGAGTTCTCCGGGTGCGTGCCCTACTGCCACCCGCCTGACGAGGAGCGGACAGGCGGCCCCACAGTTCCCGTGGGGCCGCCCGGGCGACGTAGGCAAGGGCGATCAGACCGCCGGGTCGTGATCCACGAGCTTCAGGAGCTTGAGCAACCCACGTGTCGCGGCCAGCGCCGCGACATCCTCGGCGGGTGCGTCCACTGCCCAGTGGGCGAGGTCGTTGCGATAGTCCCGCACGGTGGTCAACCGCCGGCTGATGTCCTGCTGCTCGAAGGGCCACCGCAGCTTGCTCCAGCAATGGCCGTCTTCCACCAGGAAGACGTACTGGCCGAGGCTGAGGTGCTGTCCGCGCTCCATGGTCCTGCGGATCTCCTTCGGCAGTTCCTCGGTGGAGAAGTGCCTGATGAGGCGGCGCAGCCGCCTCTCCAGCTCCTCCAGGAGGATGAAGGGCTCTATGCGCTGCTTCAGCTGCCCCGCGAGGTCGGTCGAGGTCAGAATGCCGATCACCGTGTTCTCGCCGTCCACGATGATCGTGAAGCCGCTCCGCTGGATCCGGTCCATCCGATCGAAGAGGGCATGTTCCACGCGGGCGGTTTCGGGGTGCGGGTCCAGGGCGTTGGCCACCGTGGCCGTCCTGCCACCCAGCTGGGCCCGTGCGATTCCCTCCCAGGTGACGACTCCACGCAGCACGTCGTTGTGGTCCACCACGGGAAGCTGGGAGAAGTCGTGTTCGATCATCGGAGTGATCGCCTGGCTCAGCGCATCGCCCATCCGGACCGTGACGACCTCCCGGACGAAGGGAAGGTTGCCGATCCGCCAGGTCAGGTCACGGTCACGTGGGCCATCGGCTTTCGGAGGTGCCTGCTGGTCGTCTCCCCGGTCCTGATCGCGGATGCCTTCGCCGAGCCCTGTGGAACCCTCCGCGGACACGGTGACGAGGCCGTCCAACTGGACGTCGGTGAAGTGGGGGTCGACCCGGAGCCCGAGCCCCGCAAGGTGTTGGTCCACCAGATCGGTGACATCAGAGGTGCGCCGCTTCCACCCCCACAGGCCGATCAGGTCACGGGCGGTCAACTGCCGGGTACCGCTGTCCCGGACGTCGTTCACCAAGTCCTCCGGGCTGCCGGGC
The DNA here is from genome assembly GCF_042742855.1 of Streptomyces sp. NPDC058877. Lineage (NCBI taxonomy): Bacteria > Bacillati > Actinomycetota > Actinomycetes > Kitasatosporales > Streptomycetaceae > Streptomyces > Streptomyces sp. NPDC058877. Next base: position 30,808 of record NZ_JBHYMF010000022.1, read on the forward strand.
GGCTCGCCGTCACCCACGTAACCAGGATCTGTCCCCGTTTTGGCGAGGGCCTGCACGCGTGCCGCGGCGTCACGCCGACTCAGCTCGCTGACCGTGAGGAACGCCCCCATGCTGTCCCGCAGATCACCCCGAACGGCAGCTCGTTCAACGGCCGGCCGCACCCAGTCCGTCCTCCGCACGTGCCGGAAACCTGGCGGCGCCTCGGCCCGGTACTCGTACGGCCCGACCAGCAGGCCCAGGGCCACGACGGAGAGATGCTTGCGCGGCATGACGACGTAGTCACCGACCTCCATCGTGATGAAACGCCAGAGCTGACGCTTCCAGTTGTCGATGGTGCCGACCGCCTCGCCCGGGTACGCCCCGGCCAGTAGATCACCGATGTCGTCAGGGGAAGAGCAGCCGCTCAGGTCGCCGAGATCCTCCCAACCGACGATCACCAGGCCCTCGGAGAGCGCGATCTGCTCCCGCTCCCCCAACTGCCCGCCCCTTACCGTCCAGGCCCGTACCATGCCCGCCTCCCGTAACGTCCCGATGTGCACTCGAGTGTTCCTTGCCGAGCGGACTTGGTACAAGCGAGATCAGAAGCAGTCGTTCCTTCGCGAGCCCGTCCAAGAGCTTGGCGAGCGCCGGCGGGCGACGCTTCCGAGGAACGCGGCGTCGCGGGGCCGTCGACGCGGGGTGCGATTCGTGCACTCCATGGGGGATGTGGGCACCGTGCGCATGCCTGTCCTGAGTCCTTGCTGACAGGTCGCCGGAAATGGCTGTAGCCGCATCAGACCTCGATCACGGTCGCGCGTCCGCCGCACAGAGTGGTGAGGCCCTCGGGGTCGGAGGTGAGGATCGTGGTCGGCCCGGGCGCGGAAAGGGCGGTGGCGGCGAGCATGGCGTCGATGGCGTACGTGTGGCCGTGCAGGCCGATATCGGCGAGGAGGGCGGCGGCGTGGCGGGCGATCGGTTCGGTGATCGGCTCCACGACGAGTCGGGAGAGCGTCCACTCCAGGGCTGGGCGGTTGATGCGGGGGTGGATCACTTCGACGAGGCTGGCCGCAGAGGTGATCACGCGGAGGTCGTCGGCGCGTGCCAGGGCGAGCCAGGTGGTGACCGTGCGGTCGCGCAGGACAGCCTTCGCTAGCCCTTCGCTGTCGAGGACGAGGGTGCCGCCGGGGACCGCGGGGGAGCGGGTCACGCTGCGCTCGCCCCATGCTGGTTCTGCTCACGACGGGCCTGGGCGAGCTGGTCGCGCAGGGACTGGATCTCCTCGTCCATGACGGGGCCGTGTTCGGCCTCGGCGACGGTGATGAGTTCGTTGAGGTTGTCGCGTTCGATCTGGCGGGCGACGGCCGCGGCCACGTAGGCGGACAGGCCGGAGGGGCCGCTGCGGGCCTTGGCGGCTTCGGCGATGTCGCGCGGCATGGTGATCGAGTACTTGCCGGTGGGCTCGCTCATGCTACCCATCCTACCTTTCATCCTCTCAGGCTCAGGGTTTCTTTCCGGTCGGCATGGCTGCCGCAGGCGACGCGTTGACCTGGAGAGAGGCGGTGGACGCCATGCGGAGTTCAGCAGGCCAGGTACGAGGTGCGCCCCGACGATATGGGTCGAGGGCGGTGAAGCCCCGGTGGGGGCTGGCGGCCGACGACGGAGCGGATGTCAGGGCGCTGGCCGACGAGCTCGGGGCCTCGCTGGTCCGGGCCGTCAGGGAAGCCGCCGCTGACGACTTGGGCCGGGTGGCGAAGGGGCGTGGTGCGGCCCACATCAGCTGGTACGCCTTCGCGCTCGAATACCTGGAGGTGCGCTGCGGGCAGGTTTCCGCGAAGACCCGGAACGAGACCAACGACGCCCTCTGCTCCATGACCATGGCGATGCTCCGAAGGACGCGAGGGCGGCCGGATGACGAGCTGCTGCGGCGGGCGTTGCGGAACTGGGCGTTCGTGGCGCCCCGGCCCGACGCGCGCACCGCGCCCGCAGAGGTGCGGCTCGCTCTGGACTGGGGCGCCCGGGCTTCACGTCCCCTGGACGACTTGTTGGACCCGGTCGTGATGCGCGGTGTGCTGTAGGCGCTCCGGCTGAAGCAGGACGGCACGATCGCGGCTGCCGAAACGCAGCGGTGCAAGCGCACGACGCTCGTGAACTCGGTGCGGTACGCGATGGAGCTGGGCCGGCTCCGCGCCGATCCCCTGGCCGGCGTCAGTTGGCGCATCACCGAGACCGTCCAGCAGGTCGACCCCCGGGTGGTCGTCAAGCCCGCGCAGGCGCGGAACCTGCTCTGCGCGGTCTCCTACGTCGGTGGCTGTGAGCGGGCGCGGGGGCGGAGGCTGGTCGGCCTCTTCGCCGGGATGTACTGCGCCGGATTGCGGCCGGCCGCGGCCGTGGACGTCGCGTTGCAGGGGCGCGGCCTGCCTGAGGCAGGATGGCGGCGGCGTGGCCCTGCACACCACCCGCCCCTCCGTCGGCGAGACATGGACCGGCGGCGGGCGGAGCCACGACGAGGTCTGCGGAATGCGCAGGCAGCGGCGTCGAGGTCCTGCCGGCCCGCTACACAAGCGCCTCGAAGGTCGCCAGGACGTCACCACTTTGCGGATCGAGCATCCACCCCGCGTATATGGGTGAGTCGTCCCGGCGTGGGGTCCCAGGCGCGTCGCGCGCCCGGGGCCTTCCTCGCTGCGACCCTCAACTCCGGTGGTGTTCCCTCACTTGCGGGGGCAGTTTCGCTTGTCATGCCCGTGGTAGTCGCACACGCTGCACTTTCCGGCGTGGGGAGAGACGTCGCATGACCGCCTGTCGTGCCCTCCCTCGCCACACCAGGAGCAAGTGCGGGTCCCGCTCGCACTCATCGTCGTCCTCCGAGTTGTTCGCCGCCGGCCTTCGTTGCGAGGAAGTCTAACTTTGCGAACCTCGCCAGTTCGGTGTTTCGTCATACGAACGGCTTCTCGCGGCAGGCGAGTTCGCGTCTGAGCGGCTATCCCCTCGCCAGGCTCTTCAGCTCGACCTGAGACCCCCTGCCGACGTGGTTGCCCGCGCCACGTCGGCATCGCCTTCGTCGACGGCATCCATGGCCCCGCTCGCCGGAGTGCCGCATGCCGCGACTTGGCAGACGTCATCGCCGGGTTCTCATCTGCGGCGACGTCCCCGAGTCCTGCCCGCGGCTCGTCTGCGGCCCCCGACACGCGGCTGTTCCGAGCGACACACGCCCGCACATACGACAAGACCCCGCGCTCAGCGTTTCCGCTGATCACGGGGTCTGTGTGGCACTTCTGCGAAGTGCCCCCGGCAGGATTCGAACCTGCGCACACGGCTCCGGAGGCCGTTGCTCTATCCCCTGAGCTACGGGGGCGTTCGCTGCGTTCGGCGGCGACGGGTAGAACCCTACCAGCTCTTGAGGCGTGCCTGTGAACAGGTATTTCCGTGGCGTCACCGGGGGGTGGGTCCCCCGCACGGGTCAGAAGTGGGTAAAACCCGGACGCAGCCGCAAGGGGCGGCCTACTCTCGTTCGTGTGTCAGGCATGTCCGGTCGGGTGCTCGTTGTCGATGACAACAAGGTGATCCGTCAGTTGATCAGGGTCAATCTCGAACTCGAGGGGTTCGAGGTCGTGACCGCGGCCGATGGTGCCGAGTGTCTGGAAGTCGTGCATCAGGTCTGTCCTGATGTCGTCACCCTCGATGTCGTCATGCCGCGTCTGGACGGGATCAGAACGGCCGAGAGGCTGCGGGCCGACCCGCGGACCAGTCATCTGCCGGTGGCGATCATCAGCGCCTGTGGCGAGCACGAGGTCGGTGGGGTCGATTCCGGTGTCGACGCCTTCCTTGCCAAGCCCTTCGAGCCCTTGGACCTGGTGCGGCTGGTGCGGCAGTTGATGCACCGCGAGCGGCGGGAGCGTCCCGGAGCCGCCGGGCAGGACGGGGGAGAGGAGCCGGCCGCAGGGGATGCGCGCCCCGAGCGGGCTTCCCGGTGCGGCGAGTGGGACCACCGCCGTTCCGAGCGGGACCCCCGCCGCGTCGGAAGCGTGCACGGGGCGGTGTGAGGCCGGGGCTTCCGGACGTGGACGGCGGGTGCGCGCCCTGACCGGTGCCCGCATGGCGAAACCGGTTCGCGTTCCGCCCCCCCTCCTCCCCTAGGCTTGTCCTGTGACCCCCGCGGACCTCTCCCTCACCGTGCAGCACGCCGTGCGCAGTGCGGTCGACGACGGTGCGCTGCGGGTCGACGTCCCCCCGCGGGTCAAGGTCGAGCGGGCCAGGCCCGGCGGCACCGGTGAGTACGCCAGCAGCATCGCCCTCAGCCTCGCCCGGCCCGCCGGGCGCAGTGCCCTGGACGTCGCCGGGATCCTCAAGGAGCGGCTCCGCGGGAGCCCCGGGATCCTCGCCGTCGACATCACCGGCCCGGGTTTCCTGAACTTCACCCTCCGGCGCGAGGTCGGCGGTGATCTCGTACGGGTGATCCGCGCCGCCGGAACCGCCTACGGGCACGGCACCGCGCTCTCCGACGAGGTCCTCCGGTTCGCCGGGGCGGCGGAGCCGCGCGCCGAGGTCGTGACCGGTGTCGTCCTGCGGTTGCTGCGTGCGCAGGGGGCCGATGCCGCGTTCGGCGGCGAGGAGCGGATCCACGTGCGGCCCGGGGCGTACGAGCCGGACCTCCTCGGCGTCGATGCCGCCCGCTGGGGCCTGCTGCGGGCCGCGCCGGGGGACCGGCCCCTGGACGGGCCGCCCCTCCTCGTCCAGCACGAGCGCAATGCCCTCTTCCGGGTGCGGTACGCCCATGCGCGGGTGCGGCGACTGCTCGTCAACGGCGAACGGTTCCGGCTCGCCCCTTCGTACGAGACCGACGTCCACGCACCCGAGCTCTTCGGCGTCCTCGGCGACCACCCCGTCGTCCTCCTGGCCGCCGCCCGCCACCGCGCCCCCGATCGGGTCGCCCGGCACCTGGAGGCGGTCGCCGACGCGCTGCTCGCCTTCCAACACACCGTTCTGCCGTTCGGCGACGAGAAACCCTCGGCCGCCCACCGTTCCCGGCTCGCGCTCGCCGAAGCCGCCGGGACGGTGCTCGCCGGTGGCCTCTCCCTGCTCGGCATCAGCGCACCCGACCAGTTGTGAAAGAGTCGTCATGAGCCGTTCCGCCCACCCCGCCGGGCCCCGTCACGCCGATGTGCTGCCCGAGGGGCACTACTCCGCTCCGCCCGCCGACCTCAACGTCCTCGATCCCAAGGTGTGGGCTGGCAGCGTCACACGGAACGCGCGCGGTGTCGTCACCGTCGGCGGGATCGGCGTCGACGCCCTCGCCGAGGAGTTCGGCACCCCCGCGTACTTCCTCGACGAGACCGACTTCAGGGCCCGCTGCCGTGCTTGGGCCGCGGCCTTCGGCGAGGACGCCGACGTGTTCTACGCGGGGAAGGCCTTCCTCTCCCGGGCGATCGTGCGTTGGCTGCACGAGGAGGGGCTCAACCTCGACGTCTGTTCCGGCGGCGAGCTCGCCACCGCGCTCTCCGCCGGCATGCCGGCGGACCGCATCGCCTTCCACGGGAACAACAAGAGCGAGGAGGAGATCCGCACGGCCGTCGAGGTCGGCGTCGGGCGGATCGTCCTGGACTCCTTCCAGGAGATCGTCCGCGTCGCCCACGTCGCCCAGTCGCTCGGCAAGCGCCAGCGCGTGCAGATCCGCGTGACCGTCGGGGTCGAGGCCCACACCCACGAGTTCATCGCCACGGCCCACGAGGACCAGAAGTTCGGCATCGCGCTGGCCGGCGGGCAGGCGGCCGAGGCCGTGCGGCGGGCGCTGAAGCTCGACGGGCTGGAACTCATCGGCATCCACTCGCACATCGGCTCGCAGATCTTCGACATGGCGGGGTTCGAGGTGTCCGCGCGGCGCGTGGTCCAGCTGCTCGCCGAGGTCAGGGACGAGCACGGCGTCGAGCTGCCCGAGATCGACCTGGGCGGCGGCCTCGGCATCGCGTACACCTCCGAGGACGACCCGCGCGAGCCCCATGAGATCGCCAAGGCCCTGAGCGGGATCGTGACGCGGGAGTGCGAGGCGGCCGGTCTCGCGACGCCCCGGATCTCGGTCGAGCCCGGGCGGGCCATCGTCGGGCCCACCGCCTTCACCCTCTACCGGGTCGGCACCGTCAAGCCCCTCGAAGGGTTGCGGACGTACGTCAGCGTGGACGGCGGCATGTCGGACAACATCCGCACGGCCCTCTACGACGCGGAGTACAGCGTCAGCCTGGTCTCGCGGACCAGCGACGCCGAGCCCATGCTCTCCCGGGTCGTCGGCAAGCACTGCGAGAGCGGCGACATCGTCGTGCGGGACGCCTTCCTGCCCTCGGACCTGGCGCCCGGTGACCTGCTCGCCGTTCCGGCCACCGGCGCGTACTGCCGCTCGATGGCGAGCAACTACAACCACGCGCTGCGCCCGCCGGTCGTCGCCGTTCGCGACGGTGAGGCGCGCGTGATCGTCCGGCGCGAGACGGAGGAAGATCTCCTGCGTTTGGACGTCGGCTGATGAAATAGTCACGTGATGAAATCGACGTCTCAGGATCCGGACGGGGCGCTGAAACGCCCGTCCGGTGAGTGAGACTGGTTGCACCGTAGAGATCCGTAGGGATCCGTAGAGATACGACGACGAAGTAGTACGAGAAACGAGGTCGGATGATGCGTACGCGTCCGCTGAAGGTGGCGCTGCTGGGCTGTGGAGTGGTCGGCTCAGAGGTGGCGCGCATCATGACGACGCACGCCGACGACCTCGCGGCGCGCATCGGCGCGCCGGTCGAGCTCGCCGGCGTCGCCGTCCGCCGGCCCGACAAGGTCCGCGGGGGAGTCCCCGCGGAGCTGATCACCACCGATGCGACCGCCCTCGTCAAACGCGGGGACATCGACGTCGTCATCGAGGTCATCGGTGGGATCGAGCCGTCCCGCACCCTCATCACCACCGCCTTCGAGCACGGCGCCTCCGTCGTCTCGGCGAACAAGGCGCTGCTCGCCCAGGACGGCGCGACCCTCTACGCCGCCGCCGAGCAGCACGGCCAGGACCTCTACTACGAGGCCGCCGTCGCCGGCGCCATCCCGCTGATCCGACCGCTGCGCGAGTCCCTCGCCGGGGACAAGATCAACCGAGTGATGGGCATCGTCAACGGCACCACGAACTTCATCCTCGACAAGATGGACTCGACCGGTGCCGGTTACCAGGAGGCCCTGGACGAGGCCACCGCGCTCGGGTACGCGGAGGCCGACCCGACCGCCGACGTCGAGGGCTTCGACGCCGCGGCCAAGGCCGCCATCCTCGCCGGCATCGCCTTCCACACGCGCGTGCGCCTCGACGACGTCTACCGCGAGGGCATGACCGAGGTCACCGCCGCGGACTTCGCCTCCGCCAAGGAGATGGGCTGCACCATCAAGCTGCTCGCGATCTGCGAGCGGGCCGCCGACGGCGGGTCCGTCACCGCGCGCGTGCATCCCGCGATGATCCCCCTCAGCCACCCGCTGGCCTCCGTCCGCGAGGCGTACAACGCGGTCTTCGTCGAGGCCGACGCCGCCGGGCAGCTCATGTTCTACGGCCCCGGTGCCGGTGGCGCGCCGACCGCCTCGGCCGTGCTCGGCGACCTCGTCGCCGTGTGCCGCAACAAGCTCAACGAGGCCACCGGCCCCGGCGAGTCCGCGTACACCCAGCTACCCGTGAGCTCCATGGGCGAGGTCGTCACGCGGTACCACATCAGCCTCGACGTGGCCGACAAGCCGGGCGTCCTCGCCCAGGTCGCGACGGTCTTCGCCGAGCACGGCGTATCCATCGATACGGTGCGCCAGCAGGGCAAGGACGGCGAGGCATCGCTCGTCGTCGTCACCCACCGCGCGCCCGACGCCGCCCTCTCGGGGACCGTCGAGGCGCTGCGCAAGCTCGACACCGTCCGCGGTGTCGCCAGCATCATGCGTGTTGAAGGGGAGTAAGGACCCATGACCCACAAGGGCACCCACCAGTGGCGCGGCATCATCGAGGAGTACCGGGACCGCCTCCCGGTCACGGACACGACGCCGGTCGTCACGCTCCGCGAGGGCGGTACGCCGCTCGTTCCCGCACAGGTCCTCTCCGAGCGCACGGGCTGCGAGGTGCACCTCAAGGTCGAGGGCGCCAACCCCACCGGCTCCTTCAAGGACCGGGGCATGACCATGGCCATCACCAGGGCGAAGGAGGAGGGTGCGCAGGCCGTCATCTGCGCGTCCACCGGCAACACCTCCGCCTCGGCCGCGGCCTATGCGGTCCGCGCCGGCATGGTCTCCGCCGTCCTCGTGCCGCAGGGCAAGATCGCGCTCGGCAAGATGGGGCAGGCCCTCGTGCACGGCGCGAAGATCCTCCAGGTCGACGGCAACTTCGACGACTGTCTGACCCTGGCCCGCAGCCTCTCCGAGAACTACCCGGTGGCGCTGGTCAATTCGGTCAACCCGGTGCGCATCGAGGGCCAGAAGACCGCCGCGTTCGAGATCGTGGACATGCTGGGCGACGCCCCCGACGTCCACGTGCTGCCCGTGGGCAACGCCGGCAACATCACGGCGTACTGGAAGGGGTACCGCGAGTACGCCGCCGACGGCCTCGCCGCCCGCCGCCCGCGCATGTGGGGCTTCCAGGCCTCCGGTTCCGCCCCGCTGGTGCGCGGCGAGGTGGTCAAGGACCCGTCGACGATCGCCACCGCGATCCGCATCGGCAACCCGGCCTCGTGGGACTACGCGATCGCCGCGCGCGACGAGTCCGGCGGCTTCATCGACGAGGTGACGGACCGTGAGATTCTGCAGGCGTACCGCCTGTTGGCCTCCCAGGAGGGCGTCTTCGTGGAGCCCGCCTCGGCCGCCTCGGTCGCCGGCCTGCTGAAGGCCGCCGCGCAGGGCAAGGTCGACCCCGGCCAGACCATCGTCTGCACGGTCACCGGCAACGGCCTCAAGGACCCCGACTGGGCCGTCGCCGGCGCGCCGCAGCCGGTCACCGTCCCGGTCGACGCCGCGGCTGCGGCCGAACGCCTCGGCCTGGCCTGATCCCACCCCCCGGAGAGGGCGGCTGTCCTGATCGAAACCCGATCAGGAACGTACATAGGCGCACAGGTTGGCGCGCGACACGCATCGTGCGCCTCCTGTGCGCCCTATGTCGCCACAGAACCTTCCTTCGATAGGCTGTACCGGGCCCGTCCCGACGCATATGCGTGGTGTTGTTGCCGTTGTCGCCCTCCGTGGCCGAAACGGCCCCAGGGCCCCCGTGTACTTCTCTTGAAAAACCCGTTGTCGCAATCAAGGAGAGTCATCGAGCGATGGCCGGTCCAGCGTTCCGCGCCGCCGCCGTACGGGTGCGCGTCCCCGCCACCAGCGCCAACCTCGGCCCGGGCTTCGACGCCTTCGGCCTGTCGCTGGGACTCTATGACGACGTCGTCGTCCGGGTCGCCGACTCCGGGCTGCACGTCGACATCGCCGGCGAGGGCGCCGAGACGCTCCCGCGCGACGAGAGTCACCTGCTCGTACGCTCCCTGCGCACGGCCTTCGACCTGCTCGGCGGGCAGCCGCGTGGTCTTGAGGTCGTCTGCGCCAACCGCATCCCGCACGGCCGCGGTCTCGGTTCTTCCTCCGCCGCCATCTGCGCCGGCATCGTCGCCGCCCGCGCCGTGACCATAGGCGGCGACGCCCGGCTCGACGAGGCGGCCCTCCTGGAACTCGCCACCGAGATCGAGGGTCACCCCGACAACGTCGCCGCCTGTCTCCTCGGCGGCTTCACGCTCGCCTGGACCGAATCCGGCACCGCGCGGGCCATCAGGATGGATCCCTCGGATTCCATCGTTCCGGTGGTTTTCGTCCCCGGGAAGCCCGTGCTGACCGAGACCGCCCGCGGGCTCCTGCCGCGCACCGTCCCGCACGTCGACGCCGCCGCGAACGCCGGGCGCGCCGCCCTCCTCGTCGAGGCGCTGACCCGCCGCCCCGAGCTCCTGCTCGCCGCCACCGAGGACCGGCTGCACCAGGAGTACCGGGCTCCAGCGATGCCGGAGAGCATCGCCCTGGTCAACCGGCTGCGGGCGGACGGCATCCCCGCGGTCATCTCCGGCGCGGGCCCCACGGTCCTCGCGCTGGCCGAACACGGGACGGCCGACAAGGTCGCCCGCCTCGCGGGCGAGGGCTGGGCCGCGAACCGGCTCGACCTCGACGCGTCCGGAGCGAGCGTCCTGCCGCTCACGCCCTAGGCGTGGCGGCCGGGGCGCCGGGCAGCGCCTCGGACAGGAGATTGCCGGTGAGGGAGAGGGGGAATGTTTGTTGGAGCCGGTAGTGTTAACCTCAAGTCTGCACCCGACCTTTTTGTGGAGCGGTGCGGAGTGTCCCCTCAGGGACCACCCATTCTTCCGAGAGCCTCCCCAACTGCCTGAGCAGCCTGCCTGAGCAGTTTCGAGCACGCTCCGGAACCGGCACGACACCCCTCGCTCTTCAGCAGTGAGGGCCGAGCAGGGGGCGCTCGGGCCGGACCCACAGCACGTTTCCTCATCTTCCGCCGTACCCGGCGGGACCACCGCCCCGGACACGGTCCACGAACCAGGACCCTGCCGGACAGCACAACCGGTCGCCGAGCCAGATGGCCGACGTCCGCTCCAGGGAAGGACCCTTCGTGAGCGACACCACCGATCTGATGGGCGTGACTGCCGACAAGTCTGTCGACACCGCCGCGCCCGCCGCAGGTGCCACCGGCACCGCACGGCGCCGCCGCTCCGGCACCGGCCTCGACGGCATGGTCCTGGCCGAGCTGCAGCAGGTCGCGTCCGGCCTCGGCATCAGGGGCACCGCGCGGATGCGCAAGAGCCAGCTGATCGAGGTCATCAAGGAGGCGCAGGCCGGAGGGGGCTCCGCCGCCCCCGCCAAGACGGCCGAGGCCGCCGAGGCCAAGCCGAAGCGCCGCGCCACCTCCAAGGCCCGTACGGGCGAGGCCGCCGAAGCCGCCGCGCCCAAGACGGAGAAGGCCGAGAAGGCCGAGAAGCCCGCCGCCCAGCAGCAAATCGACATTCCGGGCCAGCCGGCCGCCGATGACGCCCCGGCCGGTGAGCGCCGCCGTCGCCGCGCCACGGCCCCCGCCGGCTCCCCCGAGGGCGAGGCCAAGGCCGAGACGGCCCAGGCGGTCAAGACCGAGGCCCGTACGGAGACCCGCGAGGTCAAGGCGGAGCCGCAGGGCGAGGCCAAGGCCGAGACCGCCGCTGACGGCGCCGAGGGCCGGGGTCGTCGTGACCGTCGTGACCGTCGTGACCGCCAGCGCGACCGCAAGGGCGACGAGCAGCAGGGCGGTGGCCAGGGCGGTCAGGGCGGCCAGCGCCAGCGTGGTCAGGGCCAGCAGGGTCAGCAGGGCGGCCAGCAGGCCGGTCCGCAGGACGACTACGACGACGAGGCCGGCGGCCGGCGCGGACGCCGCGGCCGTTACCGCGACCGTCGTGGACGTCGCGGCCGTGACGACTTCCAGGCCGGCGAGCCGCAGGTCGCCGACGACGACGTCCTGATCCCCGTCGCGGGCATCCTGGACATCCTCGACAACTACGCGTTCATCCGGACCTCCGGCTACCTGCCCGGCCCGAACGACGTGTACGTCTCCCTCGCCCAGGTGCGCAAGAACGGCCTGCGCAAGGGCGACCACGTCACCGGTGCCGTGCGCCAGCCGAAGGAGGGCGAGCGCCGCGAGAAGTTCAACGCCCTGGTCCGTCTGGACTCCGCGAACGGCATGGCGGCCGACTCCGGCCGCGGTCGCCCCGAGTTCAACAAGCTGACCCCGCTCTACCCGCAGGACCGGCTCCGCCTGGAGACCGACCCGGGCGTGCTGACCACGCGGATCATCGACCTCGTGTCGCCGATCGGCAAGGGCCAGCGCGGTCTGATCGTGGCCCCGCCGAAGACCGGCAAGACCATGATCATGCAGGCGATCGCCAACGCGATCACCCACAACAACCCCGAGTGCCACCTGATGGTCGTCCTCGTCGACGAGCGTCCGGAAGAGGTCACCGACATGCAGAGGTCGGTCAAGGGCGAGGTCATCTCCTCGACCTTCGACCGCCCGGCCGAGGACCACACCACCGTCGCCGAGCTCGCCATCGAGCGCGCCAAGCGCCTCGTGGAGCTGGGCCACGACGTGGTCGTCCTGCTCGACTCGATCACCCGCCTGGGTCGCGCGTACAACCTCGCGGCGCCGGCCTCCGGCCGCATCCTGTCCGGTGGTGTCGACTCGACGGCGCTCTACCCGCCGAAGCGCTTCTTCGGTGCCGCGCGCAACATCGAGGACGGCGGCTCGCTGACCATCCTGGCGACCGCGCTCGTGGACACCGGCTCCCGCATGGACGAGGTGATCTTCGAGGAGTTCAAGGGCACCGGCAACATGGAGCTCAAGCTCGACCGGAAGCTCGCCGACAAGCGCATCTTCCCGGCCGTCGATGTCGACGCCTCGGGCACGCGCAAGGAAGAGATCCTGCTCGGCAGCGACGAGCTCGCCATCACCTGGAAGCTGCGTCGCGTGCTGCACGCGCTCGACCAGCAGCAGGCGATCGAGCTGCTGCTCGACAAGCTCAAGCAGACGAAGTCGAACGGCGAGTTCCTGCTCCAGATCCAGAAGACCACGCCGGGAGCCAGCAACAACGACTGACGCGAGAGCTGCGTCACACGACGCCTGCGGGCACCTGGTCCGTAACCCCGTCGTGACCTGCGTGAACCACTGCGCCCACCGTGCCGAGCACGGTGGGCGCAGTGCTGTGCCCGTCCAAACCCCATCGGCCCCTACGCAACCCTTTCGGGTGCTCCGCCGTCACAGAAGGTGAATCCTGGGGGTGAGGAAAGCCGATGACGGAACAGAGCGAGAGCAGCCGCGGGAGCGGTGCGGGCCACGGCCGGCGCCGCAAGAGGCCCGTCCGACGGCGCAAGGGGCCGGTCCTGCTGGCGGGCGCCGCCGCGGTGCTCGTCCTCGGTGGTGCCGGGCTCGGCTACGCGTACCTCAAGCTCGATGCCAATCTGCAGACCGTCGACATCAACGCCCGGCTCGGCACCGAGCGCCCCGACGAGGTCGACGACGGCTCCCTGGACGTCCTGGTCCTCGGCTCCGACTCCCGCTCGGGCGACAACGGCGCCTACGGCAGGGACGAGGGCGGTGCCCGCTCCGACACCGCGATGGTCGTGCACGTCCACGAGGGCCACAAGGCGGCCGACGTGGTCTCCATACCCCGTGACACCCTCGTCGACCGGCCCTCCTGCACCGATGAGGAGGGAAATCCCGTCCCCGGCGAGCAGCGGGCCATGTTCAACACCGCGTACGAGGTCGGCGGTCCCGCCTGCGCCGTCAAGACGGTCGAATCGATGTCCGGGATCCGCATGGACCACTACGTCGAGGTCGACTTCACCGGCTTCAAGAAGCTCGTCGACGAGCTCGGCGGCGTCGAGATCACCACCACGCGGGCCATCAAGGACGACAAGAGCCACCTCGACCTGGCGCCGGGCACGCACGCCCTCGACGGCGAGCAGTCCCTCGGCCTGGTCCGCACCCGCAAGAGCGTCGGCGACGGCAGCGACCTGGGCCGCATACAGCTCCAGCAGGCCTTCATGAAGGCCTTCATGAAGCAGGTCAAGGGCATCGGCGTCCTCACCAACCCGACCAAGCTGTACGGGCTCGCCGACGCCGCCACCAAGGCCATCACCCCGGACTCCGAGCTCGACTCGATCCAGGAGCTGATGGGCTTCGCCAAGGGCCTCTCCGGCATCGACGCCGCGGACGTCCACATGGTCACCCTGCCCGTCGAGTACGACCCCCGGGACCCGAACCGGGTGGTCCCTCTGGAAGCGCAGGCGCAGCAGGTCTGGGAGGCCCTCAAGGACGACCGCCCGATCCCGGCGGCGGCGACCGAGGGGAGTGCCACCGGCCAGGCCGAGGGCGTCGTGCAGTAGCCCGGAGCGAGGGTCCGGGGAGGAGGGGCGCCCGGGCGCGGACCGGTGGCGCGGCCCGGAGGGGGCGTCCGGGAATACCTCCGGCTCGACCCCGGTTTGGGGAGATGCGGCCAGTCCTGGCAGACTGGTACGTCGGTCCCGGTTCACGTCGTCCGCAACCCGCGGCGGCGACCCGGCACCCTCCCGGAACTAGGAGACACCCTTGAAGCGCGAGATTCACCCCGAGTACGTCGAGACCCAGGTCAGCTGCACCTGTGGCGCGTCGTTCACCACCCGTAGCACCCTCACCGAGGGCACCATCCGTGCCGAGGTCTGCTCCGAGTGCCACCCGTTCTACACGGGCAAGCAGAAGATCCTCGACACCGGCGGCCGCGTGGCCCGCTTCGAGGCCCGCTTCGGCAAGGCCGGCTCCGCCAAGTAGCGAGCCCCTGCGCCGGTCCTCGGCCGCCCCGCTCGGGTGGCCGGGACCGGCGCTTTGCCGTCCCGTAGCAATTGACGAAAACCCAGGAGCCCCCGATGTTCGAGGCGGTCGAGGAACTGGTCGGCGAGCACGCCGACCTCGAGACGAAGCTCGCGGACCCGTCGGTCCACGCCGACCAGGCGAACGCGCGCAAGCTGAACAAGCGCTACGCCGAGCTGACCCCGATCGTCGCCACCTACCGGGCCTGGAAGCAGACCGGCGACGACATCGAGACCGCCCGCGAGCTGGCACAGGACGACCCCGACTTCGCCGCCGAGGTCAAGCAGCTGGAGAAGGACCGGGAGGAGCTCACCGACAAGCTCCGCCTGCTCCTCGTCCCGCGCGACCCGAGCGACGACAAGGACGTCATCCTGGAGATCAAGGCGGGCGCGGGCGGCGACGAGTCCGCCCTCTTCGCCGGCGACCTCCTCCGGATGTACCTGCGGTACGCCGAGCGCGTCGGCTGGAAGACGGAGATCATCGACGCCACCGAGTCCGAGCTCGGCGGCTACAAGGACGTCCAGGTCGCCGTGAAGACCAAGGGCGGCAACGGCGCCACCGAGCCCGGCCAGGGCGTCTGGGCGCGGCTCAAGTACGAGGGCGGGGTGCACCGCGTCCAGCGGGTGCCCGCCACCGAGTCCGCCGGCCGCATCCACACCTCCGCCGCCGGCGTCCTGGTCACGCCCGAGGCGGAGGAGGTCGACGTCGAGATCCACGCCAACGACCTGCGCATCGACGTCTACCGCTCCTCCGGCCCCGGCGGCCAGTCGGTCAACACCACCGACTCCGCCGTCCGCATCACCCACCTGCCGACCGGCATCGTCGCCTCCTGCCAGAACGAGAAGAGCCAGCTCCAGAACAAGGAGCAGGCCATGCGCATCCTGCGTTCCCGGCTCCTCGCAGCGGCGCAGGAGAAGGCCGAGGCCGAGGCCGCGGACGCCCGCCGCAGCCAGGTCCGCACCGTCGACCGGTCCGAGAAGATCCGCACGTACAACTTCCCGGAGAACCGCATCTCGGACCACCGCGTCGGCTTCAAGGCCTACAACCTGGACCAGGTGCTCGACGGCGATCTGGACACCATGATCCAGGCGTGCGTCGACGCCGACTCGGCGGCCAAGCTCGCCGCGGCGTAAGTTCCGTAAGCCCCACCCCGCACCACGGAGGACCAGCGTGAACCTGCTGCTTGCCGAGGTGGCCCAGGCCACCCAGCGGCTGGCCGACGCCGGCGTTCCCTCGCCGCGTTTCGACGCGGAAGAGCTCGCCGCGTTCGTGCACGGCGTCAAGCGGGGGGAGCTGCACAACGTCAAGGACGCGGACTTCGACGCCCGCTACTGGGAGGCCGTCGCCCGCCGCGAGGCCCGTGAACCGCTCCAGCACATCACCGGCCGGGCGTTCTTCCGCTACCTGGAGCTCCAGGTGGGGCCCGGAGTCTTCGTGCCCCGCCCGGAGACCGAGTCGGTCGTCGGCTGGGCCATAGACGCCGTGCGCGCCATGGACGTCGTGGAACCGCTCATCGTCGACCTGTGCACCGGCTCCGGGGCCATCGCCCTCGCCATGGCCCAGGAGGTTCCGCGCTCGCGCGTACACGCCGTCGAGCTCTCCGAGGACGCGCTCGTGTGGACCCGCAAGAACGCCGAGGGCTCCCGCGTCACCGTCCACCAGGGCGATGCGCTCACCGCGCTCCCCGAGCTGGACGGCCAGGTCGACCTGGTCATCTCCAACCCGCCGTACATTCCGCTCACCGAGTGGGAGTACGTGGCCCCCGAGGCCCGCGACCACGACCCGGAGATGGCCCTCTTCTCCGGTGAGGACGGCCTCGACACCATCCGCGGCATCGAGCGCACCGCCCACCGGCTGCTGCGCCCCGGAGGCCTCGTCGTCATCGAGCACGCCGACACCCAGGGCGGCCAGGTGCCGTGGATCTTCAACGAAGAGGCCGGCTGGGCCGATGCCGCCGACCACCCCGACCTGAACAACCGGCCGCGCTTCGCGACCGCCCGCAAGGCAATGCCATGACCGTCATGACGAACCACGCGTACGAGGAGGCCGGGAACTGATGGCACGGCGATACGACTGCAACGAGGCGACCGACCGCGCGACCGGCCTGCGCGAGGCCGCGTCCGCCGTACGCCGGGGCGAGCTGGTCGTGCTGCCCACCGACACGGTGTACGGGATCGGGGCGGACGCCTTCAGCAGCGAGGCCGTCGCGGAGCTGCTCACCGCCAAGGGCCGCGGTCGCAACATGCCCACCCCCGTGCTCATCGGTTCCCCGAACACCCTCCACGGCCTGGTCACCGACTTCTCCGAGCACGCCTGGGAGCTCGTCGACGCCTTCTGGCCCGGCGCGCTCACCCTCGTCGCCAAGCACCAGCCGTCCCTCCAGTGGGACCTCGGCGACACCCGGGGGACGGTCGCCATCCGGATGCCCCTGCACCCGGTCGCGATCGAGCTGCTCACCGAGGTCGGCCCGATGGCCGTCTCCTCCGCCAACCTCACCGGCCACCCGGCGCCGGAGGACTGCGACGCGGCACAGGGGATGCTCGGCGACTCCGTCTCCGTCTATCTCGACGGCGGTCCGACGCCCGGCATCGTCCCCTCGTCCATCGTGGACGTCACGGGCAAGGTGCCGGTGCTGCTGCGCGAGGGCGCGCTCTCCCCGGAGGAGCTCCGGAAGGTCGTACCCGACCTCGAGGTGGCCAGTTGACCGCCCCTGAGGGGCGTGGCATAGCGGGGCACGAAGGAAGCAACACCTTCCGCATCCTCCACGTCAGCACCGGCAACGTCTGCCGCTCGCCGATCACCGAGCGGCTGACCCGCCATGCCCTGAGCGACCGCCTCGGCGACCCCTTCAGCGGCGGCCTGATCGTGGAGAGCGCGGGCACCTGGGGCCACGAGGGCGCCCCGATGGAGGCCAACGCGGAGCTGGTCCTCGCCGATTTCGGCGCGGACCACACCGGCTTCGTGGGGCGCGAACTCCTCGACGAGCACGTCATCCGCGCCGACCTGGTCCTCACCGCGACCCGTGACCACCGGGCGCAGGTCATCTCGATGGGCCATTCGGCGGGCCTGCGCACCTTCACCCTCAAGGAGTTCACCCGACTGGTCCGCGCGATCGATCCGGCCACCCTGCCCGATCCGCGTTCCGAGGGAACGGTGGAGCGCGCCCGGGCCCTGGTCCGCGCGGCTGCGGCTCTACGCGGGTGGCTGCTGGCCCCTTCGGTGGACGCGGACGAGGTCAACGACCCGTACGGCGCCCCGATCACCTTCTTCCGCTCCATCGGCGACGAGATCAACCAGGCCCTCGACCCGGTGGTCACGGCGCTGACGGGCGTTTCGTCCCGGCGCTGATCCCGGGCGCCCCGGCAAGCGGGCGTCGGCTGGGGGGCGGGTGCGCAGGAGCGCGCCTACATTGGTGACATGTCGGTCACCGCACCCCCCGATGAGGAACTCGACGCCCTGCGCCGGCAGGACCCCGAGGTCGCCGACGTGCTGCTGGGAGAGGCCCGGCGGCAGGCCGACAGCCTGCAGCTGATCGCGGCCGAGAACTTCACCTCGCCCGCCGTCCTCGCGGCCCTGGGCTCCGCGCTCGCCAACAAGTACGCCGAGGGGTACCCGGGTGCCCGGCACCACGGCGGCTGCGAGTACGCCGACGCGATCGAGCGGATCGCCGCTGAGCGGGCCACCGCGCTCTTCGGAGCCGACCACGCGAACGTCCAGGCGCACTCCGGCTCCTCGGCCGTCCTGGCGGCGTACGCGGCCCTTCTCAGGCCCGGTGACACGGTCCTGGCCATGGGCCTGAACCACGGCGGGCACCTCACGCACGGCTCGCCCGCCAACTTCTCCGGCCGCTGGTTCGACTTCGTGCCCTACGGGGTCGACGCCGAGACCGGACTCGTCGACTACGAACAGCTCGCCGCGCTCGCCCGCCACCACCGTCCCAAGGCGATCGTCTGCGGCTCGATCTCCTACCCCCGTCACCTCGACCACGCGGTCTTCCGCGAGGTCGCCGACGAGGTCGGGGCCTATCTCATCGCGGACGCGGCCCATCCGATCGGCCTGGTCGCCGGAGGAGCGGCGCCCAGCCCCGTCCCGTACGCCGACGTGGTCTGCGCGACGACCCACAAGGTGCTGCGCGGTCCGCGCGGCGGGATGATCCTGTGCGGCGAGGAGCTGGCCGACCGGATCGACCGGGCGGTGTTCCCGTTCACCCAGGGCGGCGCCCAGATGCACACGATCGCGGCGAAGGCGGTGGCCTTCGGAGAAGCGTCCACCCCGGCGTTCACCGCGTACGCCCACCGGGTGGTCGAGCACGCCAAGGTCCTCGCGGCGGCGCTCGCCGCCGAAGGGTTCGCGCTGACCACGGGCGGTACCGACACCCATCTGATCACCGCCGACCCCGCTCCGCTCGGAGTCGACGGCCGCACCGCCCGTGCCCGGCTCGCCGCCGCCGGCATGGTCCTCGACACCTGTGCGCTGCCGCACGGGGAGGGCCGGGGCATCCGGCTCGGCACGGCCGCCGTGACCACCCAGGGGATGGGCTCCCCGGAAATGGCCCGGATCGCCGCGCTGTTCACCGTCGCACTGCGGGACGACCCCGGGGAGACGGCTCGGGTGCGCGCGGAAGTCCGCGAGCTGACTTCCCGATTTCCCCCGTATGGACGCTGAGCGAAGACCGCCTGCAACCGTTCGGACGACCCCGGTGTCTCAGAGCATGTGGACGGCACGGCTAGGGTGTGGGGCTGAGATGGCCAGCGATTCCTGTGGGGCAGCCCGTGCGTGATTACCTGCTGACACTCTGTGTCACGGCTGCGGTGACCTATCTGCTCACCGGGCCGGTGCGGAAGTTCGCCATCGCGACCGGGGCGATGCCGGAGATCCGCGCCCGCGACGTACACCGAGAACCGACTCCGCGGCTCGGTGGCATCGCCATGTTCTTCGGGCTGTGCGCGGGCCTCCTCGTCGCCGACCACCTGCAGAACCTGAGCAGCGTCTTCGAGCAGTCGAACGAGCCGCGCGCGCTGCTCTCCGGCGCCGCCCTGATCTGGCTCATCGGCGTCCTCGACGACAAGTTCGAGCTGGACGCGCTCATCAAGCTGGGCGCCCAGATGATTTCCGCGGGCGTGATGGTGGCGCAGGGCCTGACGATCCTGTGGCTGCCCATCCCCGGCGTCGGCACGGTCGCCCTCACCCCCGGACAGGGCACGCTCCTGACGGTGGCCCTGGTGGTCCTCACCATCAACGCCGTGAACTTCGTCGACGGCCTCGACGGCCTCGCCGCCGGCATGGTCTGCCTCGCCGCCGCGGCCTTCTTCCTGTACGCCTACCGCCTCTGGTACGGCTACACGATCGAAGCCGCCGCCCCCGCAACCCTGTTCGCCGCCATCCTCATGGGCATGTGCCTGGGCTTCCTCCCGCACAACATGCACCCGGCGCGGATCTTCATGGGCGACTCGGGCTCGATGCTGATCGGTCTGATCCTGGCCGCCTCCGCCATCTCCATCACCGGCCAGGTCGACCCGGACGCGCTGAAGATCTTCGAGGGTTCGACCCGCGAGGCCACGCACGCCGCCCTGCCCGTCTTCATCCCGCTCGTGCTGCCGTTGACCATCATCGCGATCCCGATGGCGGACCTGGTCCTGGCGATCGTGCGTCGCACCTGGAAGGGGCAGTCGCCGTTCGCCGCCGACCGCGGGCACCTGCACCACCGGCTCCTGGAGATCGGCCACTCGCACAGCCGCGCGGTGCTGATCATGTACTTCTGGTCGGCGCTGATCGCCTTCGGCACGCTGGCGTACTCGGTCCACTCGACCTCGATGTGGATCGTCCTGGGGGTCGTGGCACTGAGTGCGATCGGTCTGGTCCTGCTGTTGCTGCCGCGCTTCACGCCGCGTGCGCCCCGCTGGGCCGAGTCCGTGGTGCCGCCCCGCTACCGCCGCCGCAAGAGGGCTTCCGTCGAGCCGGCCGCGCCCTCCGGGGAGGCGGAGGAGGAGCAGGAGCCGGTGCCCGCCGGGGTCAACGGGGCGACCGCCCTCGGTCACCGTTCGCGCTTCCCCGACCGGAGTAAGGCCGGGGCGCGTGGTTGACGAAAACCCCATCGCGGTCCATTAGCAGACAAGGCACCCCGCTGTCGTGCACACACGCGCGGGGTAACCCTCATGTGTGACGGTTGGCACACCGTATGGGTAAAGACCTATTCAAATAGTTTGTGATACGGTTCACGAGACCCGGCGACAGTGCCGAAAGACCGTAGTGCGACGGTCCGTTGGCCCCGAGACCCACCTCGGACCGGGCTTACGCTCGTCCATGACGACACCATCGCCCCCTCCAGTAGCAAGCGGAGACACCGCCATGCCGTCGAACGACGCACGCATCCTCCTGCACACCGTTGTACCCACCGCAGCCGTCGGCGCAGTCGCCACGGTCATCAGCGGGGTGGTCGCCGGTGGCAAGGGTGCGATCGGTGCCGTCGTCGGCACCCTGGTGGTGATCCTCTTCATGGGGATCGGGCAGTTGGTTCTCCAGCGGACGGCGAAGTCGCTTCCGCACCTCTTCCAGGCCATGGGGCTGATGCTCTACACGGCCCAGTTGCTGGTGCTCTTCATCTTCCTGGCCCTGTTGAAGAACACCACGCTGTTCGACTTCAAGGCCTTCGCCTTCACGCTGCTCGCGACGACCGTGGTGTGGGTCGCCGCACAGGCCCGGGCCTACATGAAGGCCAAGATCACGTACATCGACCCCGGAAACACGGGGTCCAAGTCGTGAAGGGTAGGGCCGGGATAAAGCCGCGTTCGGCTTCCTGCTATCGTCCGGTGCCAACTGCGGCACTGCGGACGCGGGCATCCGAAACGGCGCCTGTCCCAGCGAGAGGCTCGATGCCGAACCGCCGCCCCCTTATCCGTAAGACCAGTCCAGTGCCGACCCGCGGCTGTGCGCCGCGCCGACACAACGAGGTTGCCGTACCTATGCGCCACGCTGAAGGAGCCCGCGGTGAGTGCTGACCAGACGCTTGCCTTCGACCCGGATTGCCACATCTTCAGTGGATGTGGCTTCCCGGCGCCGGGCCTGCACACGTTCATGTACGAGCCCATCGCCACGGTGGCCGGCATCGAGTTCACCAAGCCGATGCTGCTCGCCATCCTGGGCTCCATCGTGGTCGTCGGGTTCTTCTGGGCCGCTTTCAACAAGCCCAAGCTGATCCCCGGCAAGATGCAGATGGTCGGCGAGGCCGGTTACGACTTCGTGCGCCGCGGCATCGTCTACGAGATCATCGGCAAGAAGGACGGCGAGAAGTACGTCCCCTTCATGGTGTCGTTGTTCTTCTTCGTCTGGATCATGAACCTCTGGTCGATCATTCCGCTCGCCCAGTTCCCGGTCACGTCGCTGATCGCCTTCCCGGCGGCCCTCGCGCTGATCGTCTATGTCATGTGGGTGGCGCTGACCTTCAAGAAGCACGGCTTCGCCGGCGGCTGGAAGAACATCCTCGGGTACGACAAGTCCCTGGGCGCGATCCTCCCGCTCATCATGCTTCTCGAGTTCTTCTCGAACCTGATCATCCGGCCCTTCACGCACGCGGTGCGACTGTTCGCGAACATGTTCGCCGGTCACCTGCTGATCGTGATGTTCTCGCTGGCCACCTGGTACCTCATGAACGGCCTGGGCTTCGTCTACGCCGGCGCCTCGTTCGTGATGGTCCTCACCATGACTGCCTTCGAGCTCTTCATCCAGGCCGTCCAGGCGTACGTCTTCGTCCTCCTGGCCTGCAGCTACGTCCAGGGCGCGCTCTCCGAGCACCACTGAGCCGCACCAACCCCGTAGCTCCACCCCGCACCCATCAGTCGTCCGGTGGCCAACCCCCATCGGGTCATTGAACAGAGAAGGAAGTAACGGCATGTCCGCTGCTCTCGACATGATCAACCTCGCCGCCGAAGGTGGCAGCGCCAAGACCAACGTCGTTGGCAACGTCGCCTCGATCGGTTACGGCCTCGCCGCGATCGGCCCCGGCGTCGGCGTCGGCATCATCTTCGGTAACGGTACGCAGGCGCTCGCCCGCCAGCCCGAGGCCGCCGGTCTCATCCGTACGAACCAGATCATGGGCTTCGCCTTCTGTGAGGCGCTCGCCCTCATCGGCATCGTCATGGGCTTCGTCTACCAGTAAGCCGGACCGACTGCCCGATTCTTTTTACGGAAGGCACTGATGTGAACGCTCTGCTTCTTGCGGCGGCGGAGGAGCCTCAGCCTCCTCTGATCCCGCATCTCGACGAGCTCGTCATCGGCCTGATCGCCTTCGTCATCGTCTTCGGCTTCCTCGCCAAGAAGCTCCTCCCGAACATCAACAAGGTTCTGGACGAGCGTCGCGAGGCCATCGAGGGTGGCATCGAGAAGGCCGAGTCGGCCCAGATCGAGGCTCAGAGTGTGCTGGAGCAGTACAAGGCCCAGCTCGCCGAGGCCCGCCACGAGGCCGCGCGTCTTCGCCAGGAGGCGACGGAGCAGGGCACCGCGATCATCCAGGAGATGAAGGCGGAAGGCCAGCGCCAGCGCGAAGAGATCATCGCTGCCGGTCACGCGCAGATCGAGGCCGACCGCAAGGCCGCATCCGCCTCGCTGCGTCAGGACGTGGGCAAGCTCGCCACCGACCTGGCCGGCAAGCTGGTCGGCGAGTCCCTTGAGGACGCCGCCCGCCAGAGCCGCACGATCGACCGCTTCCTCGACGAGCTCGAGGAGAAGGCCGAGGCTGTCCGATGAACGGAGCGAGCCGCGAGGCACTGTCCGCCGCACGCGAATCCCTCGACGCGCTGACCGACAACACCCCGGTCGACGCGACGAAGCTCGCGGACGAGCTGGCCGCCGTCACCACGCTGCTCGACCGCGAGGTGTCGCTGCGCCGGGTCCTGACCGACCCCGCCCAGTCGGGTGAGGCCAAGGCCGAACTCGCGCAGCGACTCCTCCGTGGGCAGGTGGGCGGCGAGACCGTCGACCTGGTCTCCGGCATGGTCCGCTCCCGCTGGTCGCGCTCGCGCGACCTGGTCGACGCGAGCGAGGAGATGGCGAACACCGCCGACCTCACCGCGGCGCAGAAGGCGGGCGCGCTCGACGACGTCGAAGACGAGCTGTTCCGGTTCGGCCGGATCGTGTCCTCCAGCAACGAGCTCCGCTCCGCGCTGACGGACAAGGGCGCCACGGCCACGGCCAAGGGCACGCTGCTCCGCAGCCTGCTCGGCGGCAAGGCCCACGCGACCACCGAGCGCCTGGTCGTCCGTCTGGTGACCCAGCCCCGGGGACGTAGCCTGGAAGCGGGACTCGAGTCCCTGTCCAAGCTCGCCGCGGCGCGTCGGAACCGGATGGTCGCCGTCGTCACCTCGGCGGTGCCGCTGTCGGACCAGCAGAAGCAGCGCCTCGGCGCCGTGCTGGCCAAGCTGTACGGCCGCGAGATGCACCTGAACCTGGACGTGGACCCCGCGGTCCTCGGCGGGATCACCGTGCGGGTCGGCGACGAGGTCATCGACGGTTCCATCGCGGAGCGCCTCGGCGAGGCGACCCGTCGACTGGCCGGCTGACGGCAGCCAACAGAACAAGGCATCACCGCAACACCGCAACACCAGCGGCCCGGTTGGGCCGTGCAGAGATTGCAGAAGATTCCTGGGGGTCGGCCCCCAGACCCCTTAAGAAACTTCGGGCCCAACAAGGAGAGCAGGGAACCCAGATGGCGGAGCTCACGATCCGGCCGGAGGAGATCCGGGACGCACTGGAGACTTTCGTCCAGTCGTACCAGCCGGACGCGGCCTCGCGCGAGGAGGTCGGCACGGTCAGCCTGGCCGGCGACGGCATCGCGAAGGTCGAGGGTCTTCCCTCGGCCATGGCGAACGAGCTGCTGAAGTTCGAGGACGGCACCCTCGGTCTCGCGCTGAACCTCGAAGAGCGCGAGATCGGTGCGATCGTCCTCGGCGAGTTCAGCGGCATCGAGGAGGGACAGTCGGTGCAGCGCACCGGCGAGGTCCTCTCCGTCGGTGTCGGCGAGGGATACCTGGGTCGCGTCGTCGACCCGCTCGGTAACCCGATCGACGGTCTCGGCGAGATCGCGACCGAGGGCCGCCGCGCCCTCGAACTGCAGGCGCCGGGCGTCATGCAGCGCAAGTCGGTCCACGAGCCGATGGAGACCGGCTACAAGGCCGTCGACGCCATGACCCCGGTCGGCCGTGGTCAGCGTCAGCTGATCATTGGTGACCGCCAGACCGGCAAGACCGCCCTGGCCGTCGACACGATCATCAACCAGCGCGACAACTGGCGCTCGGGCGACG
Organism: Streptomyces sp. NPDC058877; assembly: GCF_042742855.1. Classification (NCBI taxonomy): domain Bacteria; kingdom Bacillati; phylum Actinomycetota; class Actinomycetes; order Kitasatosporales; family Streptomycetaceae; genus Streptomyces; species Streptomyces sp. NPDC058877. Next base: position 55,465 of record NZ_JBHYMF010000022.1, read on the forward strand.
TGAACAAGCAGGTCCGCTGCATCTACGTCGCCGTCGGCCAGAAGGGCTCCACCATCGCGTCCGTGCGCGGCGCGCTGGAGGAGGCCGGTGCGCTCGAGTACACGACGATCGTCGCCGCCCCGGCGTCCGACCCGGCCGGCTTCAAGTACCTGGCGCCGTACACCGGCTCGGCCATCGGCCAGCACTGGATGTACGAGGGCAAGCACGTCCTGATCGTCTTCGACGACCTGTCGAAGCAGGCCGACGCCTACCGCGCCGTGTCGCTGCTGCTGCGCCGCCCGCCGGGCCGTGAGGCCTACCCGGGTGACGTCTTCTACCTGCACTCCCGCCTCCTCGAGCGCTGCGCCAAGCTCTCGGACGAGATGGGTGCCGGTTCGATGACCGGTCTGCCGATCGTCGAGACGAAGGCCAACGACGTCTCGGCCTTCATCCCGACCAACGTCATCTCCATCACCGACGGCCAGTGCTTCCTGGAGTCCGACCTGTTCAACGCCGGCCAGCGCCCGGCTCTGAACGTCGGCATCTCGGTCTCCCGAGTCGGTGGCTCCGCCCAGCACCCGGCCATGAAGCAGATCGCCGGCCGCCTCCGCGTGGACCTGGCCCAGTTCCGTGAGCTGGAGGCCTTCGCGGCCTTCGGTTCGGACCTGGACTCGGCCTCCAAGGCGCAGCTGGAGCGTGGTCAGCGCATGGTCGAGCTGCTCAAGCAGGCTCAGTACCAGCCGATGCCCACGGAGAACCAGGTCGTCTCGGTCTGGGCCGGCACCACCGGCAAGATGGACGACGTCCCGGTCGCCGACATCCGTCGCTTCGAGGCCGAGCTCCTGGCGTACCTGCGCCAGAGCCACTCCGGTCTCATGACCTCCATCCGTGAGGGCAAGAAGATGTCGGACGACACCCTGACGGCCGTCGCCGACGCCATCGCGGAGTTCAAGAAGCAGTTCGAGACCTCTGACGGCAAGCTGCTCGGCGAGGACGCTGCCGCCGTCAACGTCTCGAAGTGACGACGGAAGGGACCTGACTCATGGGAGCGCAGCTCCGGGTCTACAAGCGTCGCATCAAATCCGTCACCGCGACGAAGAAGATCACCAAGGCGATGGAGATGATCGCCGCCTCGCGCGTCGTCAAGGCACAGCGCAAGGTGCAGGCGTCGACTCCGTACGCGACCGAGCTCACGCGGGCGGTCACGGCGGTGGCCACGGGTGCGAACGACAAGCACCCGCTGACCACCGAGGTGGAGAACCCGAGCCGTGCCGCGGTCCTGCTCCTCTCGAGCGACCGCGGTCTGGCCGGCGCCTTCAACTCCAACGCCATCAAGGCGGCGGAACAGCTGATCAAGAAGCTGGAGGGCGAGGGCCGCACGGTCGACATCTACGTCGTCGGCCGCCGTGGCGTCGCGCACTTCAACTTCCGTGAGCGCGCGCTGGCCGACACATGGGCGGGCTTCACGGACGAGCCGACCTACGCGGACGCCAAGAAGATCGCCGCACCGCTGATCGAGGCGATCGAGAAGGACACGGCGGAGGGTGGTGTGGACGAGCTCCACATCGTCTACACCGAGTTCGTCTCGATGATGACCCAGACGGCGGTCGAGGCCCGGCTGCTGCCCCTGAGCCTCGACGAGGTGGCGAAGGAGGCCGGCGAGCCGGAGACCCTCCGCCCGCTGTACGACTTCGAGCCGTCGGCGGAGGACGTCCTCGACGCCCTGCTGCCGCGCTACGTCGAGAGCCGGATCTACAACGCGCTGCTCCAGTCGGCTGCTTCCAAGCACGCCGCCACGCGCCGCGCGATGAAGTCGGCCACCGACAACGCGGGAGACTTGATCAACAACCTCTCCCGACTTGCCAACGCGGCCCGCCAGGCCGAAATCACCCAGGAAATCAGCGAGATCGTCGGTGGCACCGCAGCCCTGGCCGACGCGACCGCGGGGAGTGACAAGTAATGACGACCACTGTTGAGACGGCCGCCGCCACGGGCCGCGTCGCCCGGGTCATCGGCCCGGTCGTCGACGTGGAGTTCCCCGTCGACGCGATGCCGGAGATCTACAACGCCCTGCACGTCGAGGTCGCCGACCCGGCCGAGGAGGGCGCGAAGAAGACGCTGACCCTCGAGGTCGCGCAGCACCTCGGTGACGGCATCGTCCGTACCATCTCGATGCAGCCCACCGACGGTCTGGTCCGCCAGGCCCCGGTGACCGACACCGGCGACGGCATCACCGTGCCGGTCGGTGACGTCACCAAGGGTCGCGTGTTCAACACGCTGGGCCAGATCCTGAACGAGCCCGAGGCCGAGTCCGAGGTCGGCGAGCGCTGGTCCATCCACCGCAAGGCCCCGGCGTTCGACCAGCTCGAGTCGAAGACCGAGATGTTCGAGACCGGCCTGAAGGTCGTCGACCTCCTCACCCCGTACGTCAAGGGTGGAAAGATCGGTCTGTTCGGTGGTGCCGGTGTCGGCAAGACCGTTCTGATCCAGGAAATGATCATGCGTGTGGCGAAGCTGCACGAGGGCGTTTCCGTCTTCGCCGGCGTCGGCGAGCGCACCCGTGAGGGCAACGACCTCATCGCGGAGATGGAGGACTCGGGCGTCCTCGACAAGACCGCCCTGGTCTTCGGCCAGATGGACGAGCCCCCGGGCACCCGTCTCCGTGTGGCCCTCGCCGGTCTGACCATGGCGGAGTACTTCCGCGATGTGCAGAAGCAGGACGTGCTGTTCTTCATCGACAACATCTTCCGCTTCACGCAGGCCGGTTCCGAGGTGTCGACCCTGCTCGGCCGCATGCCCTCCGCGGTGGGTTACCAGCCGAACCTGGCCGACGAGATGGGTCTCCTCCAGGAGCGCATCACCTCGACCCGTGGTCACTCGATCACCTCGATGCAGGCGATCTACGTCCCCGCCGACGACCTCACCGACCCGGCGCCGGCGACCACCTTCGCCCACCTCGACGCGACGACGGTTCTCTCCCGTCCGATCTCCGAGAAGGGCATCTACCCGGCCGTGGACCCGCTGGACTCCACGTCCCGGATCCTGGACCCGCGTTACATCGCGCAGGACCACTACGACGCCGCCACGCGCGTCAAGGGGATCCTGCAGAAGTACAAGGACCTCCAGGACATCATCGCGATCCTCGGTATCGACGAGCTGAGCGAGGAGGACAAGCTCGTTGTCCACCGCGCCCGCCGTGTCGAGCGCTTCCTGTCCCAGAACACCCACGCGGCGAAGCAGTTCACCGGTGTGGACGGTTCGGACGTTCCGCTCGACGAGTCGATCGCCGCGTTCAACGCGATCTGCGACGGTGAGTTCGACCACTTCCCGGAGCAGGCCTTCTTCATGTGTGGTGGTCTCGAGGACCTCAAGAAGAACGCCAAGGAGCTCGGCGTCTCCTGAGCCCCGTGCTCGCCCGAGAGGGGGCGGGATCCGTCCCGCCCCCTCTCCACGCCCCCTAGAATTGACCCCAACACCCGGCACGACCGCCGGGTGGTGACCCGAGGAGCCACCCTTGGCTGCTGAGCTGCACGTCGAGCTGGTCGCCGCGGACCGGAGTGTCTGGTCTGGCGAGGCCACCCTGGTCATCGCGCGTACCACCTCCGGCGACATCGGCGTCATGCCCGGCCACCAGCCGCTGCTCGGTGTGCTGGAGTCGGGCCCGGTGACCATCCGTACGAGTGAGGGCGCGACCGTCGTCGCCGCCGTCCACGGTGGATTCATCTCGTTCGCCGACGACAAGCTGTCTCTGCTCGCGGAGATCTGCGAGCTGGCGGACGAGATCGACGCCCAGCGTGCCGAGCGCGCGCTGGAGCGTGCGAAGACGGAGTCGGACGCCGCCGCCGAGCGGCGCGCCGAGGTCCGGCTGCGCGCGGTAGCGGTCCACTGACGGTCCGCACCGAGTAGGAGTGCCCTCAGCCGCGGCACGATCCGGAATTTTCCGGACCGTGTCGCGGCTGAGGCGATGCAGATGCAGGTTGTATTCGGTTCTGCCGGACGTGCCGGCTACGGGACGCAGCGAGGAGGTCGGTGAAGATGTTCCTCGCTCTGCTCGTGTGCGGCCTGGTCGTCGCACTGGTGGTGATCGGGCTCTTCGTCTTCGGATTGCGCCGGAGACTGATCCAGCGTGCCGGCGGCACCTTCGACTGTTCGCTCCGCTGGAACGTCCCCGACGAGCCGGATTCGACCGGCAAGGGTTGGGTGTACGGGGTCGCCCGCTACAGCGGTGACGAGATCGCCTGGTTCCGGGTCTTCTCGTACGCACCGCGCCCGCGCCGGGTGCTGGAGCGTTCCTCCATCGTGGCCCTGGAGCGGCGGATGCCGGAGGGCGAGGAGGAGCTCGCGCTGCTCTCCGACTCCGTGATCCAGCCCTGCATGTACGAGGGCGTCCGACTGGAGCTCGCGATGAGCGAGGACGCCCGGACGGGGTTCATGGCCTGGCTGGAGGCGGCGCCCCCCGGCCAGCGGGTGAACGTCGCCTGAGCCCTCTGGTCTGCTGGGGCCCGTGCGGTCGGGACTCGCGCGGGGTGCCCCCGCTGCGGGTCGTGCCACCGGGGCGATCCCGTGTCCGCGGTGCCGTCCGTGCACGGGCCGAGCGGCCGGCACGCTGCCCGGTGCGTCGCGGTTGCGTCGTGGAGCGGTGGGGACGAGGAGGAGCGGGGGACGGCGTGCCGC
>NZ_JBHYMF010000023.1:0-60063 GCF_042742855.1 Streptomyces sp. NPDC058877
CGTCATCCGTCAGAACCACGTCAACCGTCGGTCGACCCATGCGTGCCATGAGCCCAGCATACTTCTATAGCTCTTCTAAGACTCAGGACACTAGGTCTGAGCCATGTCCACGAAGCGGGAGTAGTGGCCCTGGAAGGCCACGGTGATCGTGGCCGTCGGGCCGTTACGGTGCTTGCCCACGATGATGTCGGCCTCACCGGCGCGCGGCGACTCCTTCTCGTAGGCGTCCTCGCGGTGCAGCAGGATCACCATGTCGGCGTCCTGCTCGATCGATCCGGACTCACGGAGGTCGGAAACCATCGGCTTCTTGTCGGTGCGCTGTTCGGGACCACGGTTCAGCTGGGAGAGCGCGATCACCGGCAGCTCCAGCTCCTTGGCGAGGAGCTTGAGGTTTCGCGACATGTCGGAGACCTCTTGCTGACGGCTCTCCTGCCGCTTGGAACCGCCGGACTGCATGAGCTGCAGGTAGTCGATGATGACGAGCTTGAGGCCGTTGCGCTGTTTGAGCCGACGGCACTTCGCCCGGATCTCCATCATCGACAGGTTCGGGGAATCGTCGATGTACAACGGAGCCTGGGAGACGTCAGGCATCCGGCGGGCGAGCCGTGTCCAGTCCTCGTCGGTCATCGTGCCGGAGCGCATGTGGTGGAGCGCGACCCGAGCCTCTGCCGAGAGCAGACGCATCGCGATCTCGTTGCGCCCCATTTCGAGGGAGAAGATGACGCTGGGCAGGTTGTGCTTGATGGAGGCCGCCCGCGCGAAGTCGAGCGCGAGGGTCGACTTACCCATGGCGGGACGAGCCGCAATGATGATCATCTGACCGGGGTGCAGCCCGTTGGTGAGCGAGTCGAGGTCGGTGAAGCCGGTGGGTACACCCGTCATCTCACCGCTGCGGGAGCCGATCGCCTCGATCTCGTCGAGCGCCCCCTCCATGATGTCGCCGAGGGGCAGGTAGTCCTCGGTGGTGCGCTGCTCGGTGACCGCGTAGATCTCCGCCTGGGCCGAGTTCACGATCTCGTCGACGTCGCCGTCGGCGGCGTAACCCATCTGCGTGATCTTGGTGCCGGCTTCCACCAAGCGGCGCAGGACGGCACGCTCGTGGACGATCTCCGCATAGTAAGAGGCGTTGGCGGCGGTCGGGACGGACTGGACCAGGGTGTGGAGGTAGGAGGCGCCGCCGACACGGGTGATCTCGCCACGCTTGGTGAGTTCGGCGCCGACCGTGATCGGATCGGCCGGCTCGCCCTTGGCGTAGAGGTCGAGGATCGCCGCATAGACGGTCTCGTGGGCCGGCTTGTAGAAGTCGTGCCCCTTGATGATCTCCACGACGTCGGCGATGGCGTCCTTGGAGAGCAGCATGCCGCCGAGGACGGACTGCTCGGCGTCGAGGTCTTGGGGGGGAACCCGCTCGAAGCCGGAGAGCCCCCCGTCCCAGGGGCCCTCGCCACCCCGCTCGTGCTGGTCGTCGCGGCCACGACCGCGGCCACGGCCTTCGCCTCGGGTACGGGTGGGCAAACGGTCACTCGGTCCGCCATCGGCCCAAGGGTCGTCCATGGTCTCGGGAACGCTCACCAAGCCACCTCCTCCCGTCCGCTCCGCGGACCTCGCCGTGCCACTCTTTCTTACGCCACGGCCTTGATCAAAGAGTGGCTTCGCGACCGGTTCTGGCGCGTCGGGCGCCGGACCACGGTAGGCCCGCGGAGGGCATCAGCCAATCTGGTTATCCACAGGCCCTGTGCATGAAGGGCCAGATGCTGTGGAGAACTCGCCAGAACCTGTGCACGGACCGGGGGACAGGCATGTGGACAAACTCATAGCACCCCTCACCTTATGCGCCTGACCTGCAACTTTCTCACGCACGGGCTGTGGGGGAGAAAAACTTCTGGAGCTCAATCAAGATCAGAACAAACGGCCCACACCCGAAGCCTCGCCCCATCCAAAAGTAAGGATCAGAAGTCAATTGCATCTATTACCTGTGGAAGATTAGATTGAGCTCATGACCCAGGCCCCCGCAACGACCAAGGCCGTCCGCCGACAGCACGACCGCGAGATCGTCTCCCTCGCCCTGCCCGCCTTCGGCGCCCTCGTCGCCGAACCCCTGTTCCTGATGGCCGACAGCGCCATCATCGGCCACCTCGGCACACCTCAACTTGCGGGACTCGCCATCGCCGCGGCGCTGCTCTCCACGGCCGTCAGCGTCTTCGTCTTCCTCGCCTACGCCACCACGGCCGCCGTCGCCCGACGGGTGGGTGCAGGTGATCTCCCGGCTGCCATCCGACAGGGCATGGATGGAGTCTGGCTCGCGCTGCTCCTCGGCGCGGCCGTCGTGGCACTGACCTTGCCCACGACGCCGTGGCTGGTCGATGCCTTCGGTGCCTCGCACACCGCTGCCCCGTACGCGGTCACCTACCTCAGGATCTCCAGTCTCGGCATCCCCGCCATGCTGGTGGTCCTGGCGGCCACCGGCGTTCTGAGGGGCCTCCAGGACACCCGCACCCCGCTGTACGTGGCAATCGCCGGCTTCGTGACCAACGGCGCGCTCAACCTGGTCCTCGTCTACGGGGCCGGGCTCGGCATCGCGGGCTCCGCCTGGGGCACGGTCATCGCCCAGTACGGCATGGCCACCGTCTACCTCATGGTGGTCGTCCGTGGCGCCCGACGCCATGGCGCCTCCCTGCGCCCCGACCCTGCCGGCATCCGCGCCTCCGCCCAGGCCGGCGCTCCGCTCCTGGTCCGTACGCTATCGCTCCGCGCGGTCCTGATGATCGCCACGGCAGTCGCCGCCCGGCTGGGGGACGCAGAGGTCGCCGCCCACCAGATCATCCTGTCCCTGTGGAGCCTGATGGCCTTCGCGCTCGACGCGATCGCCATCGCGGGGCAGGCCATCATCGGCCGCTACCTCGGCGCGGCCGACGCCGAGGGTGCACGGCAGGCGTGTCGCCGCATGGTCCAGTGGGGAGTGGTCTCCGGGGTGGTGCTCGGTGCACTCCTCGTGGTCACCCGTCCCCTGTTCGTCCCGCTCTTCACCAGCGACACCACCGTGCAGGACACCCTGCTCCCGGCGCTCCTCGTCGTCGCGCTCTCCCAGCCGATCTCCGGCGTGGTCTTCGTCCTCGACGGTGTCCTCATGGGCGGGGGAGACGGCCCCTACCTGGCCCGGGCCATGCTGTTCACCCTGGCCGTCTTCGCACCCGTTGCCCTACTGGTCCCGACGTTCGACGGTGGACTCACCGCACTCTGGTGGGCGATGACCCTGATGATGTCGGTACGCATGGGAACCCTCTTGCTCCGGACCCGTTCCGGCAACTGGATCGTCACGGGTGCCACCCGCTGACAAGGGAAGTTTCACGTGAAACGGCGGAAGGGCCGCACCCCGAGGGGTACGGCCCTTCCTCACTGCTGGGCGCAGACTGCCAAGGGCAGCGTTACGCGGCGACGACCTCGACGCCGAGCTTCGCGGCAACCTCGGGGTGCAGACGCACGGACACCTGGTGGGCACCCAGGGTCTTGATCGGCGAACCGAGCTCGACGCGACGCTTGTCGACGTCGGGGCCACCCGCGGTCTTGATCGCCGCGGCGATGTCGGCCGGGGTCACGGAGCCGAAGAGACGGCCGGCGTCGCCGGAGCGAACGGCCAGGCGCACCTTCGTGCCCTCGAGCCGAGCCTTGATCTCGTTGGCCTGCTCGATGGTCGCGATCTCGTGGATCTTGCGGGCGCGGCGGATCTGCGCCACGTCCTTCTCGCCACCCTTGGTCCAACGGAGCGCGAAACCACGCGGGACCAGGTAGTTGCGAGCGTAGCCGTCCTTGACGTCAACGACGTCGCCAGCGGCACCGAGGCCGGAGACCTCGTGGGTGAGGATGATCTTCATTTTTCGGTCACCCTTCCCTTATCGCGCGGTGGACGTGTAGGGCAGCAGCGCCATCTCACGGCTGTTCTTGACGGCCGTGGCGACGTCACGCTGGTGCTGCGTGCAGTTGCCGGTGACGCGGCGGGCACGGATCTTGCCGCGGTCGGAAATGAACTTCCGCAGCATGTTCGTGTCCTTGTAGTCCACGTACGCGGTCTTGTCCTTGCAGAACGCGCAGACCTTCTTCTTAGGCTTGCGCACAGGCGGCTTCGCCATGGTGTTTCTCCTGTGTGATCAAGAAGTGGGGTTACGAGCTGCTTCGAGGGCGTGCCCTAGAAGGGGGGCTCGTCCGAGTAGCCGCCGCCGGAGTTTCCACCCCAGCCGCCACCGCCGCCGCCCTGCTGCTGGCCGCCGCCGGAGGGACCGCCGGTCGCCCACGGGTCGTCGGCGGGAGCCCCGCCGCCACCCTGGGGACCGCCGGAGTTTCCACCCCAGCCGCCACCGCCGCCGGCCTGCTGCTGGCCGCCGCCGTACCCACCCTGGCCACCGCGGCCAGTGGTCTTGGTGACCTTGGCCGTGGCGTTCTTGAGGCTGGGGCCGACTTCCTCGACGTCCAGCTCGTAGACCGTGCGCTTGACGCCCTCACGGTCCTCGTAGGACCGCTGCTTCAGCCGGCCCTGCACGACGACGCGCATGCCTCGCTGGAGCGACTCGGCGACGTTCTCCGCCGCCTGACGCCAGACCGAGCAGGTGAGGAAGAGGCTCTCGCCGTCCTTCCACTCGTTGGTCTGACGGTCGAAGGTGCGGGGGGTGGACGCGATACGGAACTTCGCGACCGCCGCACCGGACGGGGTGAAGCGCAGCTCGGGGTCGTCGACAAGATTGCCGACGACCGTGATGACGGTCTCGCCTGCCATGGGGAACCTCTCGGCGGGTTTGCTTCTGGCTGCTTCGTTGCTACTCGAACCCGATGACCTCTGAGCTAGAAGCTCAGTGGGTCTCGGGGCGGAGGACCTTGGTCCGGAGGACCGACTCGTTCAGGTTGAGCTGGCGGTCGAGCTCCTTGACGACCGCAGGCTCGGCCTGCAGGTCGATGACCGAGTAGATGCCCTCGGGCTTCTTCTTGATCTCGTAGGCGAGACGACGACGGCCCCAGGTGTCGACCTTCTCGACCTTTCCGTTGCCCTCACGGACGACGGAGAGGAAGTTCTCGATCAGCGGGGAGACAGCGCGCTCCTCGAGATCGGGGTCGAGGATGACCATCACCTCGTAGTGACGCATGTGGAACCCACCTCCTTTGGACTCAGCGGCCACGGTCGTTCCGTGGCAGGAGGGTCGTGATGCGTGAGCGACGATATCGGCCCCCACTGACAATCCACCTCGACGGGCGAGGAGAGCTGTCGGGATCCCAGAAGGACCTGGGCAGACACCGGCGCAGCTGTACAGAGTACCCGCACACCGGCTTGCGGTTGAAATTCACCGGTGAGGGGACGCAATCTGTACACAACGGAAGTCGGCGGCGCTACGATGCGCCGCCTTCCGGCAGCTACGCCAGGAGGTGCCCCATGGCACAGGCAATGCGACCCGACCCCGGCCACTCCCTCTTCGCCACCGACGGCAAGCCCCATCCGATCCAGGACGCCCTGGTCGGCGTGACCCTGGTCCTGGGGACCCTCGCCTTCGTCAGTTCGTTCTTCCACAACCTCCACCTACTGAGTTCCTGGTCGGGGTTGATCGGCATCCTGACCGGCGCCTACGGACAGTTCATCTCCGTGACGACCCGCGAACGCTTCGCACTGATCGTCGGACTCGGCGCATCGGCGCTGGGCTTCTACCTCGGCATGGCCCACGGCGGGCTCTTCGGCGGCGTCGTCAGCTGAGCGAACATCGGCGACGGACACACCCGACGGATGCCCCCGGCGCCACTGGCGGATGCCCCGACGACACCGTCGGGCGACCCCGGCGACACCGCCCGATGACCCCGTCGGCGGCGCCGCCCCGTCCCGCGCGGCACGTCAGCGCGCACGCACCCATTCGGGGCGCTCCTCGGTCACAGTAGGCTTCGGCGCGAGAGCCGGACCCCTAACCGATGGGGACACACCTGCCGAGGAGCGCCCCGCATGAGCCTGACCCTGAGGACCATCAGCCGTGAGCAGCATCTGGCATTCATCCAGAGCCAGCCCGCCGCGAGCCACTGCCAGGTCCCGGCGTGGGCTGATGTGAAGACGGAGTGGCGCTCGGAGAACCTCGGCTGGTTCGACAAGGCCGGTGAGCTGGTCGGCGCCGGCCTGGTGCTCTACCGCCAGCTCCCGAAGATCAAGCGCTACCTGGCCTACCTGCCCGAGGGCCCGGTCATCAACTGGTACGCGCCCAACCTCGACGACTGGCTGCAGCCGATGCTGGCGCACCTGAAGCAGCAGGGTGCCTTCTCGGTGAAGATGGGCCCGCCGGTGGTGATCCGCCGTTGGGACGCCACCGCGATCAAGTCCGGCATCCAGAACCCCGACGTCAAGCGCCTCAAGGACGTCGAGGCCACCCACATCGAGCCGCGCGCCTTCGAGGTCGCGGACCGGCTGCGGAAGATGGGTTGGCAGCAGGGCGAGGACGGCGGCGCCGGCTTCGGCGACGTGCAGCCCCGTTACGTCTTCCAGGTCCCGCTGGCCAACCGCTCGCTCGACGACGTCCTCAAGGGCTTCAACCAGCTGTGGCGCCGCAACATCAAGAAGGCGGAGAAGGCCGGCGTCGAGGTCGTCCAGGGCGGCTACGAGGACCTGGCGGAGTGGCAGCGGCTGTACGAGATCACGGCCGTGCGCGACCACTTCCGGCCCCGCCCGCTCTCCTACTTCCAGCGCATGTGGACCGTCCTCAACAACGAGGACCCCAACCGCATGCGGCTCTACTTCGCGCGCCACAACGGGGTGAACCTCTCGGCCGCGACCATGCTCGTCGTCGGTGGGCACGTCTGGTACTCGTACGGGGCCTCCGACAACATCGGCCGTGAGGTCCGGCCGTCGAACGCGATGCAGTGGCGGATGCTCCGCGACGCCTACGCGATGGGCGCGACCGTCTACGACCTCCGGGGCATCTCGGACTCCCTCGACGAGACCGACCACCTCTTCGGGCTCATCCAGTTCAAGGTGGGCACGGGCGGCGAAGCCGTCGAGTACGTCGGCGAGTGGGACTTCCCGCTGAACAAGTTGCTCCACAAGGCGCTCGACATCTACATGTCGCGCCGTTGACGGTTCCGTAGGCTCGTAGTCTCGTACACACCTTTGACACCGCTGCCATCAGAAAGGTTCCGGGCCGGCCATGGCGCTCTCCCTCTACGTCGACACCGCTCGCTGGCGGGCGCACCAGAAGTCCGTCCTCGACCAGTTTCCGGGACTGATCCCGGTCTGCAAGGGAAACGGGTACGGCTTCGGGCACGAGAAGCTCGCTGACGAGACCGCCCGGCTCGGAGCCGACATGCTCGCGGTGGGCACCACCTACGAGGCAGCGAAGATCAAGGACTGGTTCGGCGGCGACCTGCTGGTCCTCACCCCCTTCCGTCGGGGTGAGGAGCCGGTGCCGCTGCCCGACCGGGTGATCCGCTCCGTGTCGTCCGTGGACGGCGTCCACGCCCTGGTGGGCGCCCGGGTCGTGATCGAGTGCATGAGCTCGATGAAGCGACACGGGGTGCGCGAGGAGGAGCTCCTGCAGCTGCACGCCGCCATAGAGGACGTGCGCCTGGAGGGCTTCGCGCTGCACCTGCCCCTGGACCGCCCGGACGGCACCGACGCGGTCGAGGAGGTCATCTCCTGGATGGATCGACTGCGGGCCGCCCGGCTGCCGCTGCACACCATGTTCGTCAGCCATCTGAGGGCGGAGGAACAGGCCCGGCTGCAGCAGCAGTTCCCGCAGACCCGCTTCCGGGCCCGGATCGGCACCCGGCTGTGGCTGGGCGACCACGAGGCCACGGAGTACCGGGGTTCGGTGCTCGACGTGACCCGGGTCTCCAAGGGCGACCGGTTCGGCTACCGCCAGCAGAAGGCCGCCTCCGACGGCTGGCTCGTGGTGGTCGCCGGCGGCACTTCGCACGGTGTGGGCCTGGAGGCTCCGAAGGCGATGCACGGCGTCATGCCGCGCGCCAAGGGCGTGGCCCGGGCGGGTCTGGCGACGGTCAACCGAAACCTTTCGCCGTTCGTCTGGGGCGGGAAGCAGCGCTGGTTCGCCGAGCCGCCGCACATGCAGGTGTCGATCCTCTTCGTGCCGGCCGACGCCGAAGAGCCCCGGGTGGGCGACGAACTCGTGGCGCACCTGCGCCACACCACGACGCAGTACGACCGGCTCGTCGAACGCTGAGCCGGCCGGATCCGCTCACCCCCGGGAGCGCTGCTCCCCGGGGGTGGCCGACGGCCCGCCCGGCTCCCCGGGTGCGCCCCACGGGTGGTCGGGGACGTCCGGGACGCCCCAGCTCACCCGTGGGCCCTCCATCTCCGCCGGAGCGGCGTGCCGGGCCTGCCGGGCCGCCCCGCCCGCCACGAAGACGTCCTCGGCGCCGTCCAGGACGCCCCCCGAAGGGTCGTCCGCGCCGTCCTGTCGGACCGGGTCCTTCTCCGGCGCGAGGACGTCGCGCACGACCATCGCGCACAGGTAGAGCGTGCCGAGCAGGTGGAGCACGATCGCGAACTGGTAGCCCTCCACCGGCAGGCCCTGCTTGTTGCCGCCCGTGGTGAACGCCAGGTACATCCAGATGCCGAGGAAGTACGTGACCTCGCAGGCCTGCCAGATCAGGAAGTCGCGCCAGCGGGGGCGGGCGAGCACGGCCAGGGGGACCAGCCAGAGGACGTACTGCGGCGAGTAGACCTTGTTGGTCAGCACGAGGGCGGCGACGACCAGGAAGGCCAACTGGGCGAAGCGGGGCCTGCGGGGGGCGGTGAAGGCCAGGAAGGCGAGCCCGACCACCGCGACCGCCAGCAGCAGCAGCGCGTACAGGTTGGCCCGGCCTGGCGGGATCGCGTCTCCCGTCCGTTGGCTGACCAACAGCCAGATCGAACCGAAATCGACGTTCCGGTCCCGGCTGAAGAGGTAGAACTGCTTCCAGCCCTCCGGCGCGAGCAGCATCACCGGCAGGTTCACGACCAGCCAGGCACCCGCGAAGCCGAGCAGCGCGGTCCCGTACGCCCGCCACTTGCCGGCCCGCCAGCAGAGCAGCAGCAGCGGGCAGAGGAGCAGTATCGGGTAGAACTTGGCGGCGGTCGCCAGACCGAGCAGGACGCCGAAGGCCAGCGGCCGGCTCCGTGACCACATGAGGACGGCGGCGGCGGTCAGCGCGACGGCCAGCAGGTCCCAGTTGATCGTGGCGGTGAGCGCCACCGCGGGCGCCAGGGCGACCAGGAGGCCGTCCCAGGGACGCAGCCGGTGCGTCCGGGTCACGCAGACCGCGAGGACGGCGGCACAGACCATCAGCAGGCCGGCGTTGACCAGCCAGTACGCCTGCTCCCGCTGCGTCAGGTCACCGCCACCCGGGGTCAGCCAGGACGCGACCTCCATGAAGAGGCCGGTCAGGACCGGGTACTCCAGGAACGGTATGTCGCCGCCCAACCGGTCGAAGTACGGGACCAGGCCGTCCGCGAAGCCCCGCCCGGCGAAGAGGTGGGGGATGTCCGAGTAGCAGGCGTGGGTGTACTGGGAGGTGGCGCCCCGGAACCAGGCCCAGTCGTAGCAGGGCAGCTTCTGGACCATGCCGAGGGCGTACATGCCGAGGGCCACCAGCGCGATCACCCGCACCGGCGTCAGCTGTCCGGTGTTCCGCGCCGCCCGACGGCCGTAGGGGCCACCGATCAGCTCGCTGCCCGCGGCGGCCACCTCGTCCCGGTGGGTGGGAACGACCGTCTGCGCGCGGTCTCGCGGTGCGCTCGACTTCTGGAGGCTCGGCATGGGGGACATCCTGCCGTACGACCCCGGGAAAACGGCGAGGGCCGCCGCGGTCGTTCCGTACGGAAGGTACGGGACGGCCGCGACGGCCCTCGATGGATGCCCGGTCAGGCGCCGGACTGCGGGATCAGGGCGTCCCGCCCCCGGGTCTGCCGTTGCCGTTGCCGCCGGAGCTGTCCGTCGGCGAGTCCGTCGGCGTCGGCGAGTCCGTCGGCGTCGGATCCGTGGGAGTGGGCTCACCGGTGTTCCCACCGGGGTCGCCGGGGTTGTTGCAGTTGAAGTCCCAGACGCTACAGGTCGTCTTGCCGGGCTTCGGCGTCTTGGTCTGTCCCGGAGGAGTGGTCGTCGGGCTGGCCGACTCGGTGGGCGTCGGGCTGGCCGACTCGGTGGGCGTCGGCGAGTCCGTCGGCGTCGGCGTCGGGCTCTCCGCGCCACCGCCGAAGATCGCCTTGGCGCCCTCCAGCTTCTCCGGCTCGGGGAAGTCGACCTTCGGCATGCCCTTGACCGCGTCCAGCATGTACTCGCGCCAGATCCGCGAGGGGAACGACGAACCGTGGATCGTGGGCTGGTCGCCCGTGCCGTACATCGACTCGAACGTGCGGTCCGGCTTCGTCTCGTCGTCGTCGAAGCGGTACATGTCGATCGCGGTCGCCAGCTGGGCCGTGTAGCCCACGAACCAGGCCGACATGTTGTCGTCGGTCGTACCGGTCTTGCCGGCCACGTCACGGCCGGGGAGCCGTGCCTTGCGGCCGGTGCCCCGGTCGTCCGCGACGACACTCCGCAGCACGTCGGTGATGTTGTTGGCGACCGCCGGGCTGAAGGCCCTCTTGGGCTCGGCCTTGTGCTTGTTGACGACGGAGCCGTTCCGCACCACCTTCTCGACGGAGTAGGGGTCGTTCTGCTCGCCCTGGTTGGCGAAGGTCGCGTACGCGCCGGCCATGCGGATGGCGCTCGGGCTGGAGACACCGAGGGAGAAGGAGGGGAAGTCGCCCTTGACCAGGGAGTCCTCGCGGACGCCGGCCTTGATGGCCGCGTTGCGCACCTTGTCGATGCCGACGTCCATGCCGAGTTGCACATACGGCGAGTTGGCGGACTTCATCATGGCGTAGCGCAGCGAGATGTCGCCGTAGCTGGCGTCCTCGTCGTTGCTCTGGCGCCACTCGTTGCCCTTGTCGTCGAGCCAGATGTCCCCGTTGTACTTGCGGACCGCCAGGTCGTCCTTGCCGTTGTAGAGGCTCTTGTCCGGGTCGAGGATCGTGCGCTCGGACGCGTCCTGCTGCGGACCGAGCTCCGGGTCCCGCACGCCGTCCGTCATCGCGGCGGCGAGCACGAAGGGCTTGAAGGTCGATCCGACCTGGGCACCGGTGTTGTCGGCGTTGCTGCGGAAGTGCTTGGTGGCGTCGACGCCGCCGTAGATGGCGACGATCTTCCCGGTCGCCGTGTCGACGGACGCGCCGCCGAACTGGACGTGCGAGTCCTCCTTGGGACGCTTCTTCGGGTCGATGTTCTCCTTGATGACGTTCTTGATCACCTGCTCCATCTTGTCCACCTTCGACTTCTCGAAGGTGGTGTGGATCTCGTAGCCGCCGCGCTCGAGCTCGGCCTCGCTGATGTCGAACTCGTTCTTCATGTTGAGGTTGGCGGTGCTCACCAGGTAGCCGATCTGGCCGCTCAGGTTGGCACTCTTCTTGATCTTCTGCACCTTGGGGAGGGCGGTGTACTTCGCCCGCTCCTCGGCCGAGATGTGCCCGTCCCTCTGCATCTCGTCGAGGATCCACTTCCACCGCTTGGTGAGGCGCTCGGTGTTCGCCTGCGCGGTGGCACTGGGGTCGACGTCCGGATAGCCGGCCGGGTCGTAGTAGGTCGCGCCCTTCAGCACCGCGGCGAGCACCGCCGACTCGCTGGGGTTGAGCTCCTCCACGTCCTTGTTGAAGTACGCGCGGGCCGCCGCCTGGATGCCGTACGCGCCACGTCCGTAGTACGAGGTGTTCAGGTAACCGGCCATGACTTCTTGCTTGGTGACCTCGTTGCCGACCTTCATGGAGATGAAGAGTTCCTTCACCTTCCGGGTGACGGTCTGCGACTGGTCGTCCAGGCGGTTGTTCTTCACGTACTGCTGGGTGATGGTCGAACCGCCCTGGGTCTGACCGCCCATGGCCATGTTCCACACGGCACGGCCGATGCCCATGGGGTCGACCCCGGAGTCCTCCCAGAAGGTCTTGTTCTCCGCCGAGATCACCGCGTCCTGCATGGGCTTCGGGATCTGCTCGAACTTGACGATCTGGCGGTTGGTGCCGCTGCCCGTCGCGACCATCCGGGACCCGTCGGCCCAGTAGTAGATGTTGTTCTGCGAGGTCGCGGTCTCGGCCTCGTTGGGGACGTCCACCCGCGAGTACGCGAACGCGGCGGCGCCCATCACCGAAGCGCAGAAGAAGAGGAAGGTGCCCGTCACGAGCTTCCACGACGGCATCCAGCGACGCCAGCCGTACTTGTTGTGACGCGGGTAGTCGATGATCCGCTTCTTGCCCGGGGGCCTGCCGCCGGAGCCCCGCCCGGGACCACCACTGCCGCGTCCACCGCCGCCACCGCCACCACCACGGCGACCTCCGCCGGTCCCACCGGGGCCGGAGTCGGCGCCTCTCCGCCGGCTGCCGCGCTGGGCGGCCCGACGGGCCTCGGCACGCCCCCCGTAGGGGCGCTGCTCCTCTCCGTAGGAAGAGGGCGGTCCGTACGAGGCCGAGGGGGCCTCCACACCGACGTCATGGGCCGGGGCCGGCATGCGGCCCATCGGCTGTTGGGCAGCGCGCCGTGCCGCCGCGCGACCGCCCGTCGGCGGCTGCTGCGGCGGCATTTTGCGACGATGCTCGCTCATCGAACGACTACTCCTCGGGCAGGCGTGTACGCCTGGAAGCGGCAGTTGAGTTCCGGTCCCCCCGAAATGCGCACGGACGGAGCCCCATCAGAGGTCCCCCGTACCGCAGCCGGTCACCCGCAGCACTGACGCCCCAGGGCATCGCTCGGTTCCCGGTGGTCTGCATGCCGCACAGACTACGCACGGCCAAAACCCACCTAGAGCCGAACTTCCCCTCAAATCGGTCAACTGGATCGTCATGAATTGATGATGTGATGCCGGTCACGGTGGGTCCGCTTGTCGAGACGGAGAGGTCGTTCTATCGTGCTGATGTATCGACTCGATACATCAGCACGGCATAAGGGCCCCGAAGCAGAGGAGGAGACGACGGATGAGCAGACGCTCCGGCATCCTCGAATTCGCCGTCCTCGGTCTGCTGCGCGAGGCCCCCATGCACGGCTATGAGCTGCGGAAACGCCTCAACACCTCGCTGGGCGTCTTCCGGGCCTTCAGCTACGGAACGCTGTACCCCTGCCTCAAGACGCTGGTCGCCAACGGCTGGTTGATCGAGGAACCGGGCAGCGCCCCCGAGGAAGCCCTCGCCGCCTCCCTCGCAGGACGCCGCGCCAAGATCGTCTACCGGTTGACCCCGGCAGGTAAGGAGCACTTCGAGGAGCTCCTCTCCCACACCGGCCCGGACGCCTGGGAGGACGAGCACTTCGCGGCTCGCTTCGCCTTCTTCGGGCAGACCGAGCGTGAGGTGCGGATGCGCGTCCTGGAGGGCCGCCGCAGCCGGCTGGAGGAGCGTCTGGAGAAGATGCGCGCTTCCCTGGTGCGGACGCGGGAACGCCTGGACGACTACACGCTTGAGCTACAGCGCCACGGCATGGAGTCCGTGGAGCGCGAAGTGCGCTGGCTGAACGAGCTCATCGAGAGCGAGCGGGCGGGACGGGATCAGCGATCCGGTCCCGCGGCCCCCGCTCTGCACGACAACGATTCTGGAGAAACGGGCGGCCTGCCCCGGCACGGGGGCAGTACCCGGCCGGATCCGTCCGATGACACCGCCAAGTGAAACCCTGCGCACAGCAGGGCTTCCACGATCACACAGGGAGCAACCGGAATGGGTTCGGTTCGCGTAGCCATCGTCGGCGTGGGCAACTGCGCCGCCTCGCTGGTGCAGGGCGTCGAGTACTACAAGGACGCCGACCCGGCGGCCAAGGTGCCCGGCCTGATGCACGTCCAGTTCGGCGACTACCACGTCGGTGACGTGGAGTTCGTCGCCGCCTTCGACGTCGACGCGAAGAAGGTCGGCCTCGACCTCTCCGACGCGATCGGCGCCAGCGAGAACAACACCATCAAGATCTGTGACGTCCCGAACAAGGGCGTCACGGTCCAGCGCGGTCACACGCTCGACGGTCTCGGCAAGTACTACCGCCAGACCATCGAGGAGTCCGCCGAGGCGCCGGTCGACGTCGTCCAGATCCTCAAGGACCGCGAGGTCGACGTCCTCGTCTGCTACCTGCCCGTCGGCTCCGAGGACGCGGCGAAGTTCTACGCCCAGTGCGCCATCGACGCCAAGGTCGCCTTCGTCAACGCCCTTCCGGTCTTCATCGCCGGCACCAAGGAGTGGGCGGACAAGTTCACCGAGGCGGGCGTCCCGATCGTCGGCGACGACATCAAGTCCCAGGTGGGCGCGACCATCACGCACCGTGTGATGGCGAAGCTGTTCGAGGACCGCGGTGTCCGCCTTGAGCGCACGATGCAGCTCAACGTCGGCGGCAACATGGACTTCAAGAACATGCTGGAGCGCGACCGCCTGGAGTCCAAGAAGATCTCCAAGACGCAGGCCGTCACCTCGCAGATCCCGGACCGCGAGCTGGGCGACAAGAACGTCCACATCGGCCCGTCGGACTACGTGGCCTGGCTGGACGACCGCAAGTGGGCGTACGTCCGCCTGGAGGGCCGCGCCTTCGGCGACGTCCCGCTGAACCTGGAGTACAAGCTCGAGGTGTGGGACTCCCCGAACTCCGCGGGTGTCATCATCGACGCCCTGCGTGCCGCGAAGATCGCCAAGGACCGCGGCATCGGTGGCCCGATCCTCTCGGCCTCCTCGTACTTCATGAAGTCCCCGCCGGTGCAGTACTTCGACGACGAGGCCCTCGCCAACGTCGAGAAGTTCATCAAGGGT
Organism: Streptomyces sp. NPDC058877; assembly: GCF_042742855.1. NCBI lineage: Bacteria > Bacillati > Actinomycetota > Actinomycetes > Kitasatosporales > Streptomycetaceae > Streptomyces > Streptomyces sp. NPDC058877. The sequence continues at coordinate 14,807 of NZ_JBHYMF010000023.1, forward strand.
GAGGTCGAGCGCTAGAGCGCCCCTCTCCTGTCGATCGAGGGTCCCCGCGGCACTGCCCGGGGACCCTCCTCGTATGTGAGTCTTGCTGCCATGTCCGTCGTACGTGATCTGCGCGTACTCCTGCGCCTGACGAACTTCCGCCGCCTACTCGCCGTCCGGCTGCTCTCCCAGTGCGCCGACGGCGTCTATCAGGTGGCCCTGGCCACGTACGTCGTCTTCTCCCCCGAGAAGCAGACCTCGCCCACCGCGATCGCCTCCGCCATGGCGGTACTCCTGCTCCCGTACTCACTCGTCGGCCCCTTCGCCGGAGTGCTCCTGGACCGTTGGCAGCGGCGCCAGGTCTTCCTGTACGGCAACCTCCTGCGCGCCCTGCTCGCCTGTGGAACCGCCGTCCTCGTCCTCGCTTCGGTACCGGACTGGCTCTTCTACGGCTCCGCCCTCTCGGTCACCGCCGTCAACCGCTTCGTCCTCGCCGGGCTCTCGGCCTCCCTTCCGCGGGTCGTCGACGAAGGGCGTCTCGTCGTGGCGAACTCCCTCTCGCCCACGGCCGGCACCCTCGCCGCGACCCTCGGCGGCGGCCTCGCCTTCGGCGTCCGCTTGCTCTCCGACGACTCCGACGCGGTCGTCGTGACCTTCGGCGCCGTGCTCTACCTCTGCGCCGGCCTCGCCTCCCTGCGGATGTCACGGGAACTCCTCGGCCCCGACCCCGGCCCCGTTCCCCAGCCCCTCGCCTCCGCCGTGAAGTCGACGGCCCGAGGCCTGCTCGCGGGGCTACGGCACCTCGCCGAGCGACGGGCCGCTGCCCGAGCCCTCGCCGCAGTGGCCTTCATGCGCTTCTGCTACGGCGCCCTGCTCGTCACCGTGCTGATGCTCAGCCGCTACGCCTGGAGCTCCACTGAATCAGAGGGGCTCGGCCTCCTCGGACTCGCCGTCGCGGCTTCGGGCGCCGGCTTCTTCGCAGCCGCCGTCCTCTCCCCCTGGGCAGTCGGGCGGTTCGGCCCCTTCGGTTGGATGATCGTGTGCACGGCGACGGCTGCCGTGCTCGAACCGGCACTCGGCCTCACCTTCGCCCCGACGCCGTTCCTCGTCGCCGCCTTCGTCCTCGGGCTCACCACCCAGGGAGCGAAGATCGCCACGGACACCGTCGTCCAGACGGCGGTGGACGACGCCTATCGAGGACGGGTCTTCTCCCTCTACGACGTGCTGTTCAACGTCGCCTTCGTGAGCGCGGCAGGCGTCGCGGCCCTGATGCTGCCGCCCGACGGACGGTCGCCGCTCCTGGTCGTCCTGGTGGCCGTGATCTACGCGACGATCGCCTTCACCCTGTACCTGGAACGCAAGAAGGGGTGACGTTTCACGTGAAACATCACCCTCCGTAAGCAGACGGGGTCGTGTTTCACGTGAAACACGACCCCGCACGAACAGCGCTTGGGCTCAGCCGCGCGCTTCCCACCACTCCTTGAGGGCGACGACGGCACGATCGTGCTCCATCGGCCCGTTCTCCAACCGGAGCTCCAGCAGGAACTTGTACGCCTGACCGATGGCCGGGCCGGGGCCGATGCCCAGGATCTCCTGGATCTGATTGCCGTCGAGGTCGGGGCGGATCGCGTCCAGCTCCTCCTGCTCCTGAAGCTGGGCGATCCGCTCCTCCAGACCGTCATAGGTCCGGGAGAGCGCCGCCGCCTTGCGCTTGTTGCGGGTGGTGCAATCGGAGCGGGTCAGCTTGTGCAGACGGGAGAGCAGGGGCCCCGCATCGCGGACGTAACGACGCACCGCCGAGTCGGTCCACTCGCCGCTCCCATAACCGTGGAAGCGCAGGTGCAGCTCCACGAGGCGCGAGACGTCCTTGATCATCTCGTTGGAGTACTTGAGCGCGGTCATGCGCTTCTTGGTCATCTTCGCGCCCACCACTTCGTGGTGGTGGAAGGAGACCCGGCCGTCCTTTTCAAAACGACGGGTGCGTGGCTTGCCGATGTCATGGAGAAGGGCGGCAAGCCGCAGCACCAGGTCGGGGCCTTCCTCCTCCAGGCCGATCGCCTGCTCCAGGACGGTCAGGGAGTGCTCATAGACGTCCTTGTGGCGGTGGTGCTCATCGCTCTCCAGCCGCAGGGCCGGCAGCTCGGGCACCACGTGCTCGGCGAGTCCCGTTTCCACGAGGAGCCCGAGCCCCTTCCTGGGGTGGGTCGAGAGCAGCAGCTTGTTGAGCTCCTCACGGACCCGCTCGGCGGAGACGATCTCGATGCGACCGGACATCTCCTTCATGGCGGTGACGACCTCGGGGGCGACCTCGAAGTCCAGCTGCGCGGCGAACCGGGCGGCCCTCATCATGCGCAGGGGGTCATCGGAGAAGGACTCCTCCGGCGTGCCGGGGGTCCGCAGGACCCGGGCCTCAAGGTCTTCCAGACCGCCGTACGGATCGATGAAATCCTTCTCGGGAAGGGCAACGGCCATGGCGTTGACGGTGAAGTCACGCCGAACGAGGTCCTCCTCGATGGACTCGCCGTAGGACACCTCGGGCTTGCGCGAGGTACGGTCGTACGCCTCCGAGCGGTACGTGGTGACCTCGATCTGGTAGCCCTCCTTCTGGGAGCCGACCGTCCCGAAGGCAATGCCCACCTCCCACACCGCATCGGCCCACGGGCGGACGATCTTCAGCACGTCCTCGGGGCGGGCGTCGGTGGTGAAGTCCAGGTCGTTGCCGAGCCGCCCGAGCAACGCGTCCCGTACTGAGCCGCCGACCAGCGCGAGGCTGAACCCGGCCTCTTGGAAACGGCGGGCGAGATCGTCGGCGACGGGCGACACGCGCAGCAGTTCACTGACCGCGCGGCGCTGCACCTGGCTCAGTTCAGTCGGGGTGTCTTCGTTGGCGTTCGGCACAACAGAAGAGGGTACGTGCCCCGGATCGCCCCGACGCCACAGTTTTCCCCCGGGCAGCACGCCCGCGCCCACCGCCTGGAGCAGTCCCCGGCACTTGCCCCCAGCAAGCCTCGTTACCATGCCTGGACACAGCAACCGAGCAACCACCGACACCACAGACAACGACGAGGACGGGCGAGGCGTGGCCGAGGCGGCAGACATCCAGGGAACCCGTCCCTCACCTGCCCGCCGATGGCTGCGGCGTACGGTCACCGTCGCCTTCGGGGCACCACTCCTCGCCGGCCTGCTCCAGGCACCCGTCGCTTCCTCCCCGGCGATCGCAGCCGAAGACGGCACCGGTTCCAAGACCGTCGATGTGTCCCTCGACACGCTGACTCCCAGCGCGCCCGTCGAAGGAGACACCGTCACCGTCACCGGCACGTTGACCAACCGGGGCAAGACAACCATCACCGACGCGACCGTGAATCTGCGCGTCGGACCGCAGATGACGAGCCGCAGCGAGATCGAGCAGGTCACACGGCGCACCGGTTACCGGAGCGACAGCGACCCGGCTCCCCTGAACGGCGCACCCGCCCTTGAGATCCCCCGCCTCGGCGTCGGCCTCAGCACAGAGTTCTCCCTGTCGGTGCCCGTCTCCAAGCTCGGGTTCAGCAAGGAGGGCGTCTACCAGCTGGGCGTCTCCCTCACCGGGCAGACCTCGGACAAGCGGTACGACCGGGTGCTCGGCATCGAGCGGACCTTCCTGCCGTACCAGCCCGAAGCCGCGGAGAAGAAGACCCAGCTCACCTACCTCTGGCCGCTGATCGGGTCCGCGCACGTCTCGGCGGAGACGGCCACGGACGATCAGCAGACACCGGTCTTCGAGGACGACGACCTGGCGGCCGAGCTACGGCCGGGCGGGCGCCTGGAGCAGCTGGTCTCCCTGGGCAAGGACCTTCCGGTGACCTGGGTGATCGATCCGGACCTGCTGGCCTCCGTCGACGCCATGGCGAACGGGTACCGCGTCAAGGACGGGGACCGGAACGTCCACGGAAAGAACCAAGCCGCAGCCGAGCAGTGGCTGGGCGAGCTGGAGAAAGCCGTTCAGGGGCGCAAGGTCGTGGCCCTTCCCTTCGCCGACCCCGACCTGGCCTCCTTGGCCCACCGGGGCAAGGACGTGCCCGGCTCCCTCAGGCACCTCCAGTCGGCGACCACCCTGGCAAGCGTGACGGTCGAAACCGTCCTCCACGTAGAGCCGTCCACCGGCTTCGCCTGGCCCGTCAACGGTGCCGTCGACCCGTCCATCGTGTCGGTCGCCACCTCTGCGGGTGCCGACACGGTGATCGCCCGCAGCGACAGCGTGCGCGACGAGCTCCCCTACACGGCGACGGCGGCCCGCCCGCTGGGCAACGGGAGCACCACGGCCGTGGTCAGCGACGCCCTCCTGTCCACCGCCTTCGAGGGGGACATGGTCCGTGCGGAGAACTCCACGCTCGCGGTCCAGGAATTCCTCGCCCAGTCCTTGGCCATCACCCTGGAGCGGCCGGAGGACCAGCGGAGCATCGTGATCGCGCCGCAGCGGGTGCCGACCGCGGCCCAGGCACAGTCCATGGCGACCGCGCTGCGCGGCCTCTCCGGCCGGCGCTGGTCCCAGCCGAGCGACCTCCTCGCGGCTGCCGCGACCAAGCCGGACCCGGACGCCTCCACCACGGTGCCGAGCAGTTCCCGTTACCCGAAGCAACTGCGTGAGCAGGAACTTCCGGTCCAGGCCTTCCGCGACATGAAGACGACACGGGACGAGCTGAACGACTTCAAGATCATCTTGACGCAGCCGGAACGCGTCGTGCCGCCGTTCGGCAACGCGATCAACCGCGAGATGTCGACCTCTTGGCGCGGTGAGGCCCGGGCCTCCGCCATTTACCGGGACAACGTCCTGAACTACCTGCAGAAGCTGACCAAGGGCGTCCAGCTCGTCGACAAGTCGGACCTCACCCTCTCCGGCCGGAGCGCGACGATTCCCGTGACCGTCCAGAACCAGCTGCTCCAGGGAGTGGACCATCTGGTGCTGCGCCTCACCTCTCCCAACAAGAGCAGGTTGGAGCTCAGCGGTGCCAGGTACACCGAGCTCCCCGTGAAGGTCAGCGCCGGGCACAGCCAGTCGGTGAAGTTCACGGCCTCGGCCAATGTCAACGGCCAGGTACCGATGACGGCGCAGCTCTACACCGAGGACGGCACCCCTTACGGTCAGCCCATGTCCTTCACCGTGCGGGTCTCCGAGATCACTCCCACGGTGATGCTGGTGATCGCCGGCGGTGTCCTCCTCCTCGTCCTCGCCGGTGTGCGCATGTACAGCCAGCGCAAGCGGGTGGCTGCGCGGAACGCCGAAGCCCGGGCAGCGGGGACGACCGGGGGCGGGAGCGCTCCGGAGTCCGGGACGTCCGAGGACGTTCCGTCGGACGGCACCGCGTCGAACGGACCGGAGCAGAAGGGGCCCGGCCGGGACCTGCCCGCCGAAGAGGATCCCGCCCACAAGGGACCCGCGCAGCCGAGTGACCCGGCATCGGACACCGGGGCCGAAAGCGGCGACCCGTCGGGCCCGGGTGAGAAAGTGGACCGTTGAGCAATGTCGTGGCCGGTTGGCCGGAAACGATGAGGTGGGGTAACCATGAACGCGCCGTACGACGGTGACCGCGGCCAGGGCACGGGCGGCCACGCGCCGTCCGGTGGGACGCCCACGCCGCCTCCCGGTTCCGGCCACCCCCCGGTACCTCCTCCGCAGCAAGGCGCCCACGGCCCGCAGGGACAGGATCCCCACGGGCAGAACCCGTACGCCCAGGACCCCTACGTCCAGGACGCCTTCGCCCATGACCCCTACCGGTCCCAGGACGTGTCCGCGCAGGACCCGGTGGTCGAGGCGCTCTACGACCGCGCCGCGCACCCGCCGCCGCCACCCGGCACCTATCAGGACCCCCAGGCGCTCTACCAGCAGCCGGCCGCTTCCCAGCATGCCCCCGACCCCCGGGTGTGGGCCCAGACCCCGGCGCCCGAGCCGGACGGCCCCTCACGCCACCTGCCGTACGGCGACGACGCCCGCACGGTCCAGTTCACCGGGGTCGACGACCTGGTGACCCGGGCCAGTGAGGAGACGCCCGAGCCGGACGCCTTCGCGCACCTGTACCGGGACCAGCAGGCACCCGGTCAGGTGCCTCCGCCCGCCCCGGAGCCGGACCCGCTGCCCCCGCCCGCCCCCAAGAAGTCGGGCCGGGCTTCGGGACTGCTGAAGTCGAGCGCCGTGATGGCAGCCGGCACCCTGGTCTCCCGACTCACCGGTTTCGTCCGCAGTCTGGTGATCACCGGTGCGCTCGGCGCGGCCCTGCTCGGTGACACGTTCACCATCGCTTACACCCTGCCGACGATGATCTACATCCTCACCGTCGGCGGTGGCCTCAACTCGGTGTTCGTCCCCCAACTCGTCCGCTCCATGAAGAACGACGAGGACGGCGGCGAGGCCTATGCCAACCGTCTGCTGACCCTGGTCATGGTGGCCCTCGGCCTCATCGTGGCCGTGGCCGTCTTCGCGGCGCCGCTGCTGATCCGGCTGATGTCGAACACCATCGCCGACGACGTCGCAGCAAACAGCGTGGCCGTGACCTTCGCCCGCTACTGCCTGCCCACGATCTTCTTCATGGGCGTGCACGTGGTGATGGGCCAGATCCTGAACGCCCGTGGCAAGTTCGGCGCAATGATGTGGACCCCGGTCCTCAACAACATCGTCATGATCGTCACCTTCGGCCTGTTCATCTGGGTCTACGGCACCTCTGCCGAGTCCCACATGGGTGTGCGGACCATCCCCGACGAGGGCGTTCGGCTGCTGGGCATCGGCACCCTGCTCGGCCTCGTCGTCCAGGCCGTGGCCATGGTCCCGTACCTGCGCGAGACGGGGTTCCGCTTCCGCCCCCGCTTCGACTGGAAGGGCCACGGACTGGGCAAGACGGTGAAGCTGGCGAAGTGGACCGTCCTCTTCGTGCTCGCCAACCAGGCGGGGGTCCTGGTCGTCACCCAGCTCGCCACGGCCGCCGGTGAGGCGTCCGGGAAGAACGGTGCCGGTTTCCTCGCCTACTCCAACGCCCAGCTGATCTGGGGCATGCCACAGGCCATCATCACCGTGTCCGTCATGGCCGCGCTGCTGCCGCGGATCTCCCGTGCCGCACACGACGACGACCCCGGCGCCGTCCGGGACGACATCTCGCAGGGCCTGCGCAACTCGGCCGTGGCGATCGTCCCGGTCTCCTTCGCCTTCCTGGCCCTCGGTGTGCCGATGTGCACCTTGCTCTACGCCTCCAGCGGCGTCGAGGCGGCCCAGGGCATGGGCTTCATCCTGATGGCCTTCGGGCTCGGTCTGATCCCCTACTCCGTCCAGTACGTCGTGCTGCGCGGCTTCTACGCCTACGAAGACACCCGGACGCCCTTCTACAACACGGTGATCGTCGCCGCCGTCAACGCAGCCGCCTCGGCGCTCTGCTACGTCGTCCTGCCCGCCCAGTGGGCCGTCGTCGGCATGGCCGCCTCCTACGGGCTCGCCTACGCCGTCGGCGTCGGCATCGCATGGCGCCGGCTCCGCAAGCGCCTCGGCGGCGATCTGGACGGCACCCAGGTGCTCCGGACGTACGCACGGCTCTGCATGGCCTCCGTGCCCGCCGCCATCGTCGCCGGCGCGGTCGGCTTCGGTCTGCTGAAGCTGCTCGGCGAGGGAGCCCTGGGCTCGCTCGCCGCCCTGGTGATCGGCGGAGCGGTCCTCCTCGGCGTCTTCTTCGTCGCGGCGAAGCGCATGCGGATCACGGAGCTGAACACCCTGGTCGGCATGGTTCGCGGACGTTTGGGACGCTGAACCGGCAGTCGCGCACAACCATCGACGGGAACCGCATGTCGTGCACAGCGTCCAACTGTGGGCACAATTGGCATGGCTGTTGGATATGGCACAACGGATGGGGAGGCAGGAACGACGGTGGCGGAACGTAGCACGGCTGCCGTCGACGTGGCCGACAACAGCGGTGACGACCCGCTGACCGCCAAGGCGGACACGGCCGCGACCGACGGGGTGGCGGAAGAGCGGAAGACGGCGGAGAAGACCGCCGAGGTCACGGGGAGCAAGGCGGTCGAACGAAAGAGCAGCGATCAGCCGTCCATTGCGGCACCGGAACTGCACAGCGGTCACAAGCTGGCCCGGCGCTACCGGCTGGAGGAGTGCGTCACCCGACTGGACGGCTTCAGCAGCTGGCGTGCCGTCGACGAGAAGCTCCGCCGTGCCGTCGGGGTCCACCTGCTGCCGGCCGATCACCCCCGAGCACGCTCGGTGCTGGCCGCGGCCCGCTCCTCAGCCCTCCTCGGCGACCCCCGGTTCGTCCAGGTCCTCGACGCCGTCGAGGAGAACGACCTCGTCTACGTCGTGCACGAGTGGCTTCCGGACTCCACCGAGCTGACCACGCTGCTCGCGGCCGGCCCCCTGGAGCCCCACGACGCCTACCAACTCGTCAGCCAGGTCTCCCAGGCCATGGCCGCCGCCCACCGTGAAGGCCTCTCCCACCTACGGCTCACCCCGAGTGCCGTCCTGCGCAGCTCCACCGGCCAGTACCGGATCCGGGGCCTCGCGGTGAACGCCGCTCTGCGCGGCATCACCGCCGAACGGCCCCAGCGGACCGACACCGAGGCCATCGGCGCGCTGCTGTACGCCGCGCTCACCCAGCGCTGGCCGTACGAGAGCGACGCGCACGGGCTTTCCGGCCTGCCCAAGGGCATCGGGCTGCTGCCGCCGGACCAGGTCCGCGCCGGCGTTCACCGAGGTCTCTCCGAGATCGCCATGCGCGCCCTCGCCAACGACGGTGCCACCGCCTCGCGGCAGGAGCCGCCCTGCACCACTCCGGACGAGCTGGCCAAGGCCGTCGCGGCGATGCCCCGCGTCAAGCCGCCGGAGCCGGAGTTCCCCACTCCGCCCGAATACCAGCGCACCACCTACCAGCAGGGCACCTACGGCCGCCCGCAACCGCACCCCGCAGTCACCCCACCGGTCGTCGTCCCTCCTCCCCCTTTCCAGAGCCGCACCGGCAAGGTCCTGAAGTGGACCGTAGCCGCCCTGATCATCGCCGCGCTCGGGCTCGGCAGCTGGCAAATCGCCGACCGGCTTCTGAACCAGCACAGCGACGACACCTCGCAGACGACCCAGCCGCAAAACGACGAGGACGAGAAGGCCCCCGAAGCGGACAAGCCCATCAGCATCGTCACTGCGAAAGACTTCGACCCGTTCGGAAACGGCTCGGAGAAGCCCGAGCAGATAAAGAACGTCTTCGACGGCAACCCACAGACCTTCTGGCAGAGCGACTGGTACACCACTGCGGACTTTGGGCGACTCAAGACGGGCATGGGAATCATCCTCGATCTCGGCAAGGTCCAGCCGATCGGGAAGGTGACGGTCTCCTCCATAGGGGACACGTCCATGGAGCTCCGCACCGCCTCTGACCAGACGAATGCGATGCCGACGTCCTTCAGCGCTTACAGCAAGGTCGCTGAGGGCTCTGGTGAAACCATCACGCTGAAGCCCGAAAAGTCCCTCAACTCTCGATACCTCCTCATCTGGTTGACCAAGCTCCCGGCATCGGGCGACGGAACCTTCCGCGGGCGGGTCGTGGACATCAAGGTGGTCAGCTAGAAGACGCCCCAGGAAGCGCGTCCACGGCTCACTCGTGGCAGGACGGGGTGCGGGCAAGGCCGACACGTCAGGGGATCAACTTGCCCACCCGCCGACCGCGTCGACCGAGCCGACCCGACGCAGGGAGCGATCCAGATGGTGTCCCGACCGGGAGGCCACATCGGATGTCTCACGGGACAGTGCGACTTGTCGGCGTACGCCTTTTCTCCGGTTCCTCCATCAGAGATGGTCGGACAACAGCGCCGGAGGGAATCACCGACGCCCCATGCGGTTTTCCCTGCCGTGCACATCGAGCGACATAATCACCACGTTCCCGAATCTCTTCAAATTGAAGAGAACTCTTGGCGATGGAACCGTTCTGCGACTCCGCACTCCACATGTAGCAAAATCATCAGCACCTTGCTCCTCTACTCACAGATCACACCTTCCTCAACCATGCGCTTCTCCATGCCCAGCGGCTCTTCAGGCTCCTGCCACCGCGAGCCGTTATTGACTTCCCGCACATCCACATAACGGTGACCGAACTTCCTCATGCAGTTGCTCCCGTCAGTCATGCCAATGCCGTCGATATAGAAAGCCTCATTTCGGGCTTCCGTATTGCACGGCCCCCAAACCCTCTATAAGGTGCGGGATCATGCAGGAGGGGGTGAGCCGTATGCCAGACGATCGTGGGACCGTTTCCGACCAGGACCTCTTGGCACAGCACCTCTCGGGCGACCCCGACGCCTTTGGCGAGCTCGTCCGGCGCCACCGGGACCGACTGTGGGCCGTTGCCCTGCGCACTCTGGGGGACCGCGAGGAGGCAGCTGACGCCGTCCAAGACGCGTTGATCTCAGCATTCCGAGCCGCCCATACCTTCCGCGGCCAGTCGGCCGTTACGACCTGGCTGCATCGCATCACGGTGAACGCCTGCCTCGATCGGGTTCGCAAGTCCGCCTCCCGCAAGACCTCCCCCGTCGAGGACACCGACCGCTTCGAGCAGCTCCTCGACCCGCACGAGTCAGCCGAAGCCCCCGTCGAGCGTCAGGACCTGCACCGCCAGGTCCTCGCCGCGCTCGCCTCGATCCCCGAAGACCAGCGTGCCGCTCTTGTGCTCGTCGACATGCAGGGATATCCGGTCGCAGAAGCAGCCCGTATCCTCGGCGTCCCCGCCGGAACCGTGAAGAGCCGCTGCGCACGAGGGCGGGCACGCCTCCTTCCGATGGTCACTCATCTGCGCGTCGGCACCGTGGGTAACGAAGCCATCGAAGGGGGAAGGAACCGGACGCCGGGGACATCCGTCCCACCGGTGCCGGGACCACAGGACACCGGACCGACAGATCCAGCTGCTGTGAAGGGCGGAGGTGGGCGCACGTGACTTCCACGGCTGACAGGGCCGACACCACACAGCACCCGGACGTCTCGGAGATCTCCGACCTGACCGAGGGGCTGCTCCCGCCGACCCGTTCTGCGGCTGTGCGGCGCCATGTGGACGGCTGTGCTCTCTGCGGGGACGTACGGTCTTCCCTGGAAGAGATTCGGAGTCTGCTCGGCACGCTCCCCGGACCGTCCCGGATGCCCGCTGACATCGCCGGCAGGATTGATGCCGCCCTCGCCGCCGAGGCACTCCTCAACGCCACCTCACCCGAGGACAACGCCTCTGTTTCACGTGAAACACCGCCTGTCTCGGACGAGGGCCCCTCTCCCGCTAAGCCCGCCCCAACAACGAACCGCCCGACGCAGACCCGGCCGGCCGGACGCCCCGTCGCGTCCACCGGCCCCGGACGCTCCCGTGCGCCCCGTCGCCGCCGGATCGCACTGCTCTCCACGATCGGCGCTGCCTTCGGGGCCGTCCTGCTCGGAACGAGCCTCTACCTCAGTCACACGGGCACGGTGACCGCCGGCAGATCGGCCGACACCAAGAAAGCCGACGCCCTTGCTGAAGCAGCCACCACCGGCTCCTTCTCCGGCGCCCTGATCGAGGACCGCGTCCACGACCTGCTGGCCAAGGAAGTCGCGCCCAAGACCCCGCAGGGCCTCAGCAACGAATCCACCTCCGCTCAGGTCGAAGGCAACAGCTCCCGGCTCAGCGGGGCGGGCGATGTGCCCGAGTGCGTCTTGGCGGGCACCGGCCGCAGCGCCGAGGTGCTCGGGTATGAGCGGGGCGACTATCAGGGAGCACCCGCCTACCTCCTCGTACTGGCAGACCCGGGGGATAACACACGCGTACGCGCCTATGTGCTTACGGCTTCCTGCTCCAACGGGTCCGGGCCGGACGGGCAACCGGTCGCCGATCTCCTGGTCAGCCAGACATATCCTCGTTCCTGACCTCCCTCTCTGCTCGGCCATCGTGCCGCGCGGCGGTCTCGGGAATGCGCGCCCCTTAGGATCCGTTGGGTGGGGTGAGAGCCACCGAGACAATCGCCCCCTAGGCAGTGGCAGTCTGCAGAGACGAGGAAGAAACCCGTGAGCGACGTCCGTAACGTGATCATCATCGGCTCCGGGCCCGCGGGTTACACCGCTGCGCTCTACACGGCCCGAGCGTCGCTGAAGCCCCTGGTCTTCGAGGGAGCCGTCACCGCAGGTGGCGCCCTGATGAACACGACCGAGGTCGAGAACTTCCCCGGCTTCCGTGACGGAATCATGGGTCCGGACCTGATGGACAACATGCGTGCCCAGGCCGAGCGCTTCGGCGCCGAGCTGGTCCCCGACGACGTCATCTCCGTGGACCTGACTGGTGACATCAAGACCGTCACCGACACCGCCGGCACCGTGCACCGCGCCAAGGCCGTGATCGTCACCACTGGGTCCCAGCACCGCAAGCTCGGTCTGCCCAATGAGGACGCGCTCTCGGGCCGTGGCGTCTCCTGGTGCGCCACCTGTGATGGGTTCTTCTTCAAGGACCAGGACATCGCGGTCGTCGGCGGCGGCGACACTGCGATCGAGGAAGCGACCTTCCTCTCGCGGTTCGCCAAGTCCGTCACGATCGTCCACCGCCGCGACACTCTCCGCGCTTCCAAGGCCATGCAGGAGCGCGCTTTCGCCGACCCGAAGATCTCGTTCGCCTGGGACAGCGAGGTCACTGAGATCCACGGCGAGCAGAAGCTCAGCGGCCTGACCCTGCGTGACACAAAGACCGGAGAGACCCGAGAGCTCCCTGTCACCGGCCTCTTCATCGCCGTTGGTCACGACCCGCGGACCGAGCTCTTCAAGGGCCAGTTGGAGCTGGACGAGGAGGGCTACCTCAAGGTGGCCGCACCGTCGACGCGTACGAACGTCACGGGCGTGTTCGGCGCGGGTGACGTCGTCGACCACACCTACCGCCAGGCCATCACGGCCGCCGGCACAGGCTGCTCCGCCGCGCTCGACGCCGAGCGCTTCCTGGCCGCTCTCGCCGACAGCGAGAAGCTGGCCGAGACCCCCGCGGTCTGACCCCTCTTCCCCACCCCACACCCCGCGAGATCAAGGAGGCCGCTGTGGCCCTGAAGACCGTGACCGACGCTTCCTTCGAAGACGACGTCCTCAAGAGCGACAAGCCCGTCCTGGTGGACTTCTGGGCGGCCTGGTGCGGCCCGTGCCGTCAGATCGCCCCGTCGCTGGAGGCCATCGCCGCCGAGCACGGCGAGATCGAGGTCGTGAAGCTCAACATCGACGAGAACCCGGAAACGGCCGCCAAGTACGGCGTCATGTCCATCCCGACGCTCAACGTCTACCAGGGTGGCGAGGTCGTGAAGACCATCGTCGGTGCCAAGCCCAAGGCCGCCATCCTGCGCGACCTCGCGGACTTCGTCGAGCCCACCACGGCCTGACACACACCACCGTTTCACGTGAAACACCGCGTGGAACACGAACGGCCCGCCCCGACAGGGGACGGGTCGTTCGTCTTTTTACTGCACCAGGCCATGCGGAACTAAAGAGGGCGCAGCACGGGCTCCTTCTTCACCACACCGAGCAGACGATCCCATGCCATCTCCACGTCTTCCTTCCAGGAAAGCGTGGTCCTGAGCTCCAGCCTCAGCCGGGGGAAGGCACGATGTGGGCGCACGGTCTTGAAGCCCACGGCAAGGAGATGGTCGGCCGGCAACACACAGGCCGGCTCCTTCCAACGGGCGTCACCGAAAGCCTCAATCGCTTTGAAGCCCCGCCTCATCACGTCCTTGGCCACGGTCTGCACCATCACGCGCCCCAGCCCCTGCCCCTGATAACTGGGCATGATCCATGCCGTCATCAGCTGGACGGCATCAGGCGACACCGGGCTCGTCGGAAAGGCGGTCGACCTCGGCACATAGGCCGGGGGAGCATAGAGGACGTACCCGACCGGCACCTCGTCGACATAGACCACCCGGCCGCAAGAGCCCCACTCAAGCAGAACGGCCGAGATCCAGGACTCCTTCTCCTGCTCCGAGCGTCCGACGTCCACCGCGGCCTCGCCGCTGACCGGGTCGAGTTCCCAGAAGACGCACGAGCGACACCGCTTGGGCAGATCCGGAAGGTTGTCCAGCGTGAGCGGTACGAGCCGACGCCCCACAGCTGCTCCTCGCTTCCTTCGGCATCGAGCGCGGATACGCCTCTCGGAATCGTAGCGATCGGGCGATCGAGGGGATACCGCTCATAGTCAAAGGGCGGGCCATGTGTCGGTGCTGACCGGAACGTGGCCCGCCCTTTGACGGCCTTAGCGAGCAGGAAGAAACATCAGCCCTCGTCATCCTTGCGGCCCATGACCCGGCCCTCTCCGGGAGCCAGCGTGGAGAGGATCCGGTCCAAGTCGTCCATGGAGGCGAACTCGACGACGATCTTTCCCTTCTTCTGCCCCAGGTCGACCTTCACACGGGTCTCGAAGCGGTCCGAAAGCCGAGTAGCAAGGTCCATGAGCGCCGGCGATACCCGAGCACCGGCACGCGGCCCCTTCGGCTTGACCGCAGCCGCAGGTTCCTCGGAGCCCATGAGACTCACGATCTCCTCGACGCTCCGCACCGACAGGCCCTCGGCGACGATGCGGGACGCCAGCTTGTCCTGGGCCTCCGAATCCTCCACGCCGAGCAAGGCCCTTGCATGCCCGGCCGAGAGCACCCCGGCGGCGACCCTCCGCTGCACCGGCAGAGAGAGGCGAAGCAAGCGCAGCGTGTTGGAGATCTGCGGGCGGGACCGCCCGATCCGCTCCGCAAGCTGGTCATGAGTGCAGCCGAAGTCCTTGAGGAGCTGCTCATAGGCGTGAGCCTCCTCGATCGCGTTCAGCTGAGCCCGATGAAGGTTCTCAAGGAGCGCGTCCAAGAGCATCTTCTCGTCATCTGTATCCCTGACGATCGCCGGAATCCGGTCCAGGCCGGCTTCCTTCGATGCCCGCAGACGACGCTCGCCCATGACGAGCTCGTAGTCCTCCCCACCGGTCTTACGCACCACCACGGGTTGCAGCAGACCGACCTCCTTGATGGAGGTGACGAGCTCAGCCAGCGCGTCCTCGTCAAAAGCCTCACGCGGCTGATGCCGGTTGGGAGCGATGGAGCTGACCGGAAGCTCGGTGAAGTAGGCACCTGCCGGAGGCTCCGGCCGAACGACCTCCTCGGCCTCGTTCCACGATGCCGTGGATTCCGGGGGCTGCGGACTCTGCGGCAGTGTCGTCAGCTTCGCGGCGGCCACTCCCCGCTCCACCTGCCGCTCCTGCGGTGCAGCAGGAATCAGTGCACCGAGCCCACGCCCCAGTCCCCTACGTCGCTCACTCACTGGATGCCCTCCGACATGCTGCGCTGGTTGTTCTGGTGCCCTACACGGGAGTGCTGCGGGTCGTATGGGACGGCAACCCCCCGCAGGGCGATCTCGCGGGCCGCTTCGAGATAGGAAAGGGCGCCGCTGGAGCCCGGGTCATAGGTAAGAACCGTCTGCCCGTAGCTCGGCGCTTCCGAGATGCGAACGGATCGAGGAATGCTGGTCCGCAGCACCTCCTCGGCAAAGTGGCTGCGCACCTCGTCAGCGACCTGAGAGGCAAGCCTCGTCCGGCCGTCATACATCGTGAGCAGAATCGTGGAGACGTGAAGTGCCGGGTTGAGATGGCCTCGCACCAGATCGACGTTGCGCAGGAGCTGCCCCAGACCCTCCAGCGCGTAGTACTCGCACTGGATCGGGATCAGGACCTCCGCGCCGGCCACCATGGCATTGACGGTGAGGAGACCGAGCGAGGGCGGGCAGTCGATCAGGATGTAGTCCAGTGGCTGCTCATACGCCTGGATCGCACGCTGCAGACGGCTCTCCCGCGCAACCAGCGACACCAGCTCGATCTCTGCTCCGGCGAGATCAATGGTGGCAGGAGCACAGAAGAGGCCCTCGACGTCCCTGACCGGCTGAACCACGTCGGAGAGTGGCTTGCTGTCCACCAGAACGTCGTAGATCGAAGGGACCTCGGCGTGGTGGTCGATGCCGAGAGCGGTGGAGGCATTGCCCTGCGGGTCCAGGTCGATGACCAGGACCCGGGCCCCGTGTAGTGCCAGGGACGCAGCAAGGTTGACCGTCGTGGTCGTCTTGCCCACGCCGCCCTTCTGGTTGGCAACCACCATCACGCGAGTCTGGGCCGGACGGGGGAGTCCCTCACCAGCACGACCCAGCGCCGCTACTGCCAGTTGGGCAGCACGACCGATGGGGGTGTCGTCCATCGGGGGCGGTGTTTCACGTGAAACATCTTCCCCCGCCGATTCGGTTCGGGGACCGGGGACCGGATCGGTCATCGGTCCCGCGATGTTGGCGTCGGACCGCAAGGATTCACTCTCCTCGGCTTCAGGCTCGCGATGGGGAGAGCCTGCCATGCTTTCGGGGTCACGAACCAGCGAGGTCGGCGGTTCTGTGGGCGAATCCACCTCTGTGGACAACCCGGTACCCCTCGCGAGTGGTTTCACGCGGGGCCTGCGGTCCCGTGGCACGGCTGCCGCGCGGCCGCGGCTGATGATCCCCTGCAGCAGTGAGCGACGTTTCACGTGAAACACCATGCCGCTGCTGCCCTGCCGGAACCGCTCGACACTCCGAAATGGTACGTATGCGACTCTTAGCGGCGCCTTCGGGTCTTACTGGTCCGTGCGGCCTTGGCCCGCTTGGCTGCGAACCGCACACCGCCGGGGCTCTCGCCCACCTCTACCCGGACGACCGTGGACATCGGATCGACAATGCCCTCGCCCACCTGAAGCACCGAGGTCTCCACCACCCCGAGCCGAGAGAGTGCGGCACGGGCGCCATCGATCTCTTCCTGCGCGGTGTCCCCCTTGAGCGCCAGCATCTCTCCGTAGGGACGCAACAGGGGGACACCCCAGCCGGCCAGCCGGTCAAGAGGAGCCACGGCACGCGCAGTGACCACGTGCACGGGGGTGATCTTTCCGAGCATCTCCTCCGCACGCCCCCGAACCACCGTCACATGGTCAAGGCCAAGCAACTCGACGACCTCCTGGAGGAAGTTCGTCCGACGAAGGAGCGGCTCCAGAAGAGTGATCTTCAAGTCGGGCCGGACCAGAGCCAGCGGAATGCCGGGCAACCCGGCACCCGAGCCCACGTCGCACACGGTGACGCCCTCGGGAACGACCTCCGACAGGACGGCACAGTTCAGCAGATGGCGTTCCCAGAGACGTGGAACCTCACGCGGACCGATCAGACCGCGCTTCACACCCGCATCCGCAAGGAGCTCCGCATACCGCACGGCCTCCGGGAAGTACTCTCCGAAGACTGTCCGCGCCTGCTCCGGAGCCTCGGGGAGCTCCGCTGCCTCCGTCACGGGAACCGTCCTTCCGTACCGCACGCCTCGCGTGCGAGCGCACTGTGGTGGCTGACTATCAGGCTGACAAAGATCGGCCCCGCCTGCGAACAGACGGGGCCGACACTGCGTGGGGGTTCAGGCCGGGAGTACGACGACGAAGCGCTGCGGCTCCTCGCCCTCGGACTCGCTGCGCAGACCGGCTGCGGCGATCGCGTCATGCACGACCTTGCGCTCGAACGGCGTCATCGGGTCCAGCTTGACCGGCTCGCCGGAGGCCTTCACCTCAGCGGCGGCCTTGGCTCCCAGCTCGGCGAGCTCAGCACGCTTCTTGGCCCGGAAGCCGGCGATGTCGAGCATCAGACGACTGCGGTCACCGGTCTCCCGGTGCACTGCCAAGCGGGTCAGCTCCTGGAGCGCCTCCAGAACCTCACCGTCGCGGCCCACGAGCTTCTGCAGGTCACGACTTCCGGAGTCGCTGATGATCGAGACCGCGGCCCGGTCCGCCTCGACGTCCATGTCGATGTCGCCGTCGAGGTCAGCGATGTCGAGCAGACCTTCGAGGTAGTCGGCCGCGATCTCACCCTCCTGCTCCAGGCGGGTCAGGGTGTCGCCACCCTCGGCGGCGGCGGAGGTGGTGCCTTCCGTCACGGATGGACTCCTTCTTGCTTCGGGGAGGCTTACTTCTTGGAGGACGGGTGCTTGGGCCGCTGCTGGCCCTTGCGCTGACCGGACTTGCCCTGACGCGAGCCACCGGAGTTGGCACGGCTCGGACGGGCGGGCCTGTCGCCCTGGGTCTCGTCCTTCACCTCGTTCTTCGCGTCGCTGGCACCAGCCCTGGCCGACCCCTGGAGCTTCTTCTCGAGCGAGGGGGTCGCCTTGCCGGCGGTCGACTCGGAGTCTTCCTCGGCTTCCTTCGCCGTGGTCTGCTGGGTTCCGGCCGCCTGGCGCTGGGCCTTGCTCTGGCGCTTGGGCTGCTGGCGCTTGGCGGTGGCGCCGCCCTCGGCCTCGGCCACGAGGGTGTCGCCCTTGATCACGGTGCCGTCGGCCTGGGCGGCGAAGCCGGCCTTGGAGAGGCCCGTGAAGAAGCGACGCTCGTTCTCGTTGCGGTCGCCGCCCTTGGCGACGATCACCTTGACGATGGTCTTCCGGCGGCGTCCGCGGACCTCACCGTGATGGGCGATGCTCTTGAGCAGGCGCTGCAGGTACGCGTCCTGGGCCTTGCTTCCCGGAGTCGGGTTCTGGTTGATCACGTACATCTGCTGGCCCATGGTCCACACGTTGGTGGTCAGCCAGTAGACGAGGACACCGACGGGGAAGTTGACACCCATGACGGCGAAGATCACCGGGAAGATGTACATGAGCATCTTCTGCTGCTGCATGTACGGGGTCTTCACCGTGAGGTCGACGTTCTTCATCATCAGCTGGCGCTGGGTGAAGAACTGCGAGGCCGACATCAGGATGATCATGACCGCGGTGACGATGCGCACATCGGTCAGCGAGGCGTCGAGCGCAGCGACCTTCTCGGCGCTGTCCGTGAACTTGGCGGCCAGCGGGGCACCGAAGATGTGGGCCTGACGGGCGCTGGCGAGCAGCGGGCCGTCGATGACGCCGATCTCCTTGCCCGAGGCGATCGACGAGAGCACGTGGTAGAGGGCGAAGAAGAAGGGCGACTGCGCCAGGATGGGAAGGCACGAGGAGAGCGGGTTGGTGCCCGTCTCCTTGTACAGCTTCATCATCTCTTCGGACTGACGCTGCTTGTCGCTCTTGTAGCGCTCCTGGATCGCCTTCATCTTCGGCTGGAGCGCCTGCATGTTCCGCGTCGACTTGATCTGCTTCACGAAGAGCGGAATCAGGCAGATACGGATCAGCACCACCAGGGACACGATGGACAGTCCCCAGGCCCAGCCCGTGTCAGGGCCGAAGACGGCCCCGTACATCTTGTGGAACTGGACGATGACCCAGGAAACGGGCCAGGTGATGAAGCTGAACAGACTGGCAATCGTGTCCACTAATCAGGCTCCTTGAGCATTGGGCGAGGTCTCGGCGGCCGGGCTCGTCTCGGCGGCGGAGCCGCCCTTGTCACCGCGCAGCGCGTTCCTCAGCATCTCGTGCCAACGGGGGCGCTTACGCGGGGGGACGTGATCCACGCCGCCGGGCGACCACGGATTGCACCGCAGGATGCGCCAGGCGGTCAGGGCCGTGCCCTTGATCGCGCCATGCCGGTCGATGGCCGTGAATCCATAGTGGGAACACGACGGGTAGTACCGGCAGACGGGGCCCAGGAGCGGGCTGATCGTCCACTGGTACAGCTTGATGAGAGCCAGCAGCGGGTACTTCATCGCGTGCCCCCTCCCAGCAGCCGCCGGAGAGCGGCGTCCAGGTCTCGGGCCAGCTGTGCATGGTCGGCGTCGCCGGCTCCGGGCAACGCCCGTACGACCACCAGGCTACCGGGGGGCAGCTCGGAGAGGCGTTCTCGGACGAGATGGCGCAGGCGTCGCTTGACCTGGTTGCGTACGACCGCACCGCCCACGGCCTTGCTCACGACGAAACCCGCACGCGTCGGGGGAGCGCTCTCCCCAGGCGCGTGCGGGTCCGTTGCACCGCTGCGTAGGTGGACGACGAGGAGCGGGCGACCGGCCCGGCGACCTCGGCGTACCGCGGTTGCGAAGTCCTCGCGCCGCCTCAGCCGATTCTCGGTAGGCAGCACGTCATGACCTGTTTAGTGGATCAGGCGGACAGGCTCGCGCGACCCTTGGCGCGGCGGTTCGCCAGGATGGCGCGGCCGGCACGGGTGCGCATGCGCAGGCGGAAGCCGTGGGTCTTCGCGCGACGACGGTTGTTCGGCTGGAAGGTGCGCTTGCTCACTCGGGGGCTCCAGAAATGATTCGTAGATGGCGGGACATCGCCTGGCTGTCACCGTGCGCCCACGAGTAGCTCGCAATACGCCCGAGTGCACCGCTTCACGATCACTGACCATGATCTTTGCCCATCGGAGGCAGGCGGCAGCAGCCATCGACAACTCGACCTGGTTACGGTACGCGCGGCTACGCCATCCGGTCAAACCGGCCTGTCGCCATCCCCCATTGTGCACAGCCTGTGGACAACAACTTGAACCACGTCATCTGCCCCGACTACCGTGGACGGTCTCCACAATCTTTTCCGTTCTGTCCTCACCTGTCCTCAACGGACACGTCCTCATGAACTTCGACCCACTGTCCCCGAGCACCACTCCATCGTGGGACCTGCGAGAAAGCGTGCCCTGTGGCTGACGTACCTGCCGATCTTGCCGCAGTGTGGCCACGCGTCCTGGAGCAGTTGCTCGCAGAAGGGCAACAGGGGATCGAGGCCAAGGACAAACAGTGGATCGAGCGCTGCCAGCCGCTCGCCCTCGTCGCCGACACCGCCCTCCTCGCAGTGCCCAACGAGTGGGGCAAGCGCGTGCTGGAAGGCCGGCTCGCCCCGCTGATCAGCGAGACGCTCAGCCATGAGTGCGGACGACCGATCAGAATCGCGATCACCGTCGACGACTCCGTCGGCGGCGAGCCCACGCCGCCGGCGCCCCCCTCCCAGCAGCCGCAGCAGCCGCGCTACGACGAGCGCGCGCAGTCCGATGCCTACGAGGGGTACGGCCACCGGTCGATGTCCGACGACGGGCTGCCGACCGCACGCCCGGCCTACCCGGACTACCAGCAGCCCCGCCCCGTCCCCGGGTCCTGGCCGCGCCCCCAGGAAGACCTCTCCTGGCAACAGCCGCGGCTCGGCGGCTACCAGGAGCGCGCCCCGTACACCGGCCCGGAACAGTCCCGGCAGCCGCGGTACGAAGAGCCGACCCGCGGCTACGAGCCGCAGCGGTCCGAGCGCGCCGAGCTGGCCGACCCGCAGGGCCACGTTCCCCGGCCCGGCCCCCGACCGGGCGGTCCGGTGCCCGGGCCGATCGGCGTGCCGGGGGGCGGCCCCGGTTCCTCGCCCTCGGGGCAGGGCTCCGGTGCGCCGAACGAGCAGCACGCACGGCTGAACCCCAAGTACCTCTTCGACACCTTCGTCATCGGTTCCTCGAACCGGTTCGCGCACGCCGCCGCCGTCGCGGTGGCCGAGGCGCCGGCGAAGGCGTACAACCCGCTCTTCGTCTACGGGGAGTCGGGGCTCGGCAAGACCCACCTGTTGCACGCGATCGGACACTACGCACGGAGCCTCTATCCGGGCACGCGCGTGCGGTACGTGAGCTCCGAGGAGTTCACCAACGAGTTCATCAACTCGATCCGCGACGGCAAGGGCGACGCCTTCCGGAAGCGGTACCGGGACGTGGACATCCTGCTGGTCGACGACATCCAGTTCCTGGCGAGCAAGGAGTCGACGCAGGAGGAGTTCTTCCACACCTTCAACACGCTGCACAACGCGAACAAGCAGATCGTGCTCTCCTCGGACCGGCCGCCCAAGCAGCTGGTGACCCTGGAGGACCGGCTCCGCAACCGCTTCGAGTGGGGTCTCACCACCGATGTGCAGCCGCCGGAACTGGAGACGCGCATCGCGATCCTCCGCAAGAAGGCGGTGCAGGAGCAGCTCAACGCCCCACCGGAGGTGCTGGAGTTCATCGCCTCCCGGATCTCACGGAACATCCGTGAGCTGGAGGGCGCGCTGATCCGGGTGACGGCCTTCGCGAGCCTCAATCGGCAGCCGGTGGACCTCGGACTCACCGAGATCGTCCTCAAGGACCTGATCCCGGGCGGCGAGGACAGCGCCCCGGAGATCACCGCACCCGCGATCATGGCGGCCACCGCCGACTACTTCGGGCTGACGGTGGAGGACCTCTGCGGGTCCTCGCGCAGCCGCGTCCTGGTGACGGCCCGGCAGATCGCCATGTACCTGTGCCGTGAGCTCACGGACCTGTCGCTGCCGAAGATCGGTGCACAGTTCGGCGGGCGCGACCACACGACGGTGATGCACGCGGACCGCAAGATCCGTGCCCTGATGGCGGAGCGTCGCTCCATCTACAACCAGGTCACCGAGCTCACCAACCGCATCAAGAACGGCTGACGCGGGCTTCTGCGACCTCCACACGGCCTCTTCGAGGGCGCCCCGGGACACCTCCTGGGGCGCCCTCCGTCGTTCCCAGGGCCCACAGCCACCACGGCCCTGTTCGATTACTCCGACTCGGTGGCAAGTTCTCCACAGATCGGGGGACGGCCTCCCATCCACAGGGTGGGGACTATCGAGTTATCCGAGCTGTGTCCACAGGCAGACCTGACAACAGATCATCATCCCAGGTCAGCCCCTTGTGGATTTGTGAGCAAAGGATGCCCACAGCCTGTGGATGAATCCTTCGTCCACAGGCGGCTGGGATAGTTGTCCACTGGCCGCCCACAGGCAGTAGCCAGTTGCCCACAGCTTCTCCACACCGCTGTCCACTGTTCGGCAACGCAACACCCTCGCTCACCGAGTCGAGTGAAAGCGGTCACATCAAGAGGGAGGTTTGGGCTGTGGGGAACCTGGGGAAAGCTGGGGACAGCGCTGGGGAGAACTCCCCATGTCCTGTGTATCGGGTGTGCAGAACTTTCGTGTGTCCACAGAGACCCCTGGTTGTCCACGGGTTCTGCCCACAGGCGCAGTGGACAAAAAATCGCTTCTGACCTGCGATGACGACGTTATCCACGGTTTCCACAGGCCCTACTACTACTCCCACATAGAGTTAGCCCGGAATTCGCTTCGAAGTGGGACCTGTGCACAACTCGGCGCCGGAGCTCCGGCATGCCCTTGTCACGACTTGACCCCGAGCCGCACCGAGTGCCGGTGGCGTACGTCAGACTGGTTCCCGCAGTCGACGAAGAGCCAGCAACAAGCAGGAGGCGGTTCCGGTGAAGATCCGGGTGGAGCGCGATGTACTCGCGGAGGCGGTGGCCTGGGTGGCCCGCAGCCTCCCGGCCCGTCCGCCGGCGCCCGTGCTCGCGGGCCTTCTCCTGAAGGCCGAGGACGGCGCGCTGAGCTTCTCCAGCTTCGACTACGAGGTCTCCGCCCGGGTCTCGGTCGAGGCCGAGGTGGAAGAGGACGGCACCGTCCTCGTCTCCGGCCGGCTGCTCGCCGACATCTGCCGTGCTCTCCCCAACCGTCCCGTTGAGATTTCCACAGACGGTGTACGGGCGACCGTGGTCTGCGGCTCTTCCCGCTTCACCCTCCACACCCTGCCTGTGGAGGAGTACCCGGCACTGCCGGCGATGCCCACCGCGACCGGCACCGTTCCCGGTGAGGTCTTCGCCTCCGCCGCCGCGCAGGTCGCCATCGCCGCCGGCCGTGACGACACGCTGCCCGTCCTCACCGGCGTCCGCATCGAGATCGAGGGCGACACCGTCACCCTGGCCTCCACCGACCGCTACCGCTTCGCGGTCCGCGAGTTCCTGTGGAAGCCGGAGTCCCCGGACGCCTCCGCGGTCGCCCTGGTGCCCGCGAAGACCCTTCTGGACACGGCCAAGGCGCTCACCAGCGGCGACACCGTCACCCTGGCGCTCTCCGGCTCCGGTCAGGGCGAGGGCCTGATCGGTTTCGAGGGCGCGGGCCGCCGCACCACCACCCGCCTGCTCGAGGGCGACCTGCCGAAGTACCGGACGCTCTTCCCCACCGAGTTCAACTCGGTGGCCGTGATCGAGACCGCCCCCTTCGTCGAGGCCGTCAAGCGCGTGGCCCTGGTCGCCGAGCGCAACACCCCGGTCCGGCTCAGCTTCGAGCAGGGCGTGCTGATCCTGGAGGCGGGCTCCAGCGACGATGCACAGGCTGTGGAGCGCGTCGACGCCCAGCTCGAGGGCGACGACATCTCGATCGCCTTCAACCCGACCTTCCTCCTGGACGGTCTGAGCGCGATCGACTCGCCGGTCGCCCAGCTCTCCTTCACCACCTCCACGAAGCCGGCGCTCCTGAGCGGCAAGCCGGCGCTCGACGCGGAGGCGGACGAGGCCTACAAGTACCTGATCATGCCGGTGCGTCTCAGCGGCTGACGGCCTCCACCGGGGACATCGCCTGAGCGGCTGACCCCACAGGTGTGCACCCGGGTCCGGGCGTAGGCTCGGACCCGGGTAAACCGCACACGACGCTTAAGGAATCTCTGATGGAGCTCGGTCTCGTCGGTCTCGGCAAGATGGGCGGCAACATGCGCGAGCGCATCCGCCGCGCAGGCCACACCGTCATCGGATACGACCGCAATCCGGACCTCGCCGATGTCCACAGCCTGGAAGAGCTTGTGGGCAAGCTCAAGGGGCCGCGCGTCGTGTGGGTCATGGTTCCGGCGGGTGCCGCGACCCAGTCCACCATCGACGAGCTGGCGAACCTGCTGTCCCCCGGCGACATCGTCGTGGACGGCGGGAACTCCCGCTGGACCGATGACGAGAAGCACGCTGAGGAGCTCGCCGCCAAGGGCATCGGTTTCGTCGACTGCGGCGTTTCCGGCGGCGTCTGGGGCCTGGAGAACGGCTACGCGCTGATGTACGGCGGCGACGCCGAGCACGTGGCGCGGGTCCAGCCGATCTTCGACGCGCTCAAGCCCGAGGGTGACTTCGGTTCGGTGCACGCGGGCAAGGTCGGCGCCGGCCACTTCGCGAAGATGGTTCACAACGGCATCGAGTACGCGATGATGCAGGCCTACGCCGAGGGCTGGGAGCTCCTGGAGAAGGTCGACTCCGTCACCGACGTGCGCGAGGTCTTCCGCTCGTGGCAGGAGGGCACGGTCATCCGTTCCTGGCTGCTCGACCTCGCGGTGAACGCGCTGGACGAGGACGAGCACCTGGAGAAGTTGAGGGGCTACGCGCAGGACTCCGGTGAGGGCCGGTGGACGGTCGAGGCCGCCATCGACAACGCCGTTCCGCTGCCGGCGATCACCGCATCGCTGTTCGCGCGGTTCGCCTCCCGCCAGGACGACTCCCCGCAGATGAAGATGATCGCCGCGCTGCGCAACCAGTTCGGTGGCCACGCGGTCGAGACGAAGAAGTAATCCACAGGCTGTGCACCCCGCGGTGCACAGCCGCCGGGGGAAGAAGGTCAGCGCCCACCATGCACGTCACGCACCTCTCGCTGGCCGACTTCCGCTCCTACGCCCGGGTCGAGGTCCCGCTCGATCCGGGCGTCACCGCTTTCGTGGGCGCCAATGGCCAGGGGAAGACCAATCTGGTCGAGGCCGTGGGCTACTTGGCGAACCTCGGCAGCCATCGTGTCGCCTCCGACGCCCCGCTGGTCCGGATGGGAGCCGAGCGGGCCGTCATCCGGGCCGCTGTCACCCAGGGCGAGCGCTCCCAACTGGTCGAGCTCGAACTCAACCCGGGCCGTGCCAACCGGGCCCGGATCAATAGGTCCTCGCAGGTCAGACCACGTGACGTACTGGGCATCGTACGGACCGTCCTGTTCGCCCCCGAGGACCTCGCCCTGGTCAAGGGCGACCCGGGTGAGCGCCGGCGCTTCCTCGACGAGCTGATCACGGCGCGTGCGCCGCGCATGGCGGGCGTGCGCTCCGACTACGAGCGCGTGCTCAAACAGCGCAACACGCTCCTGAAATCGGCCGCGATGGCCCGGCGGCACGGTGGCCGGGGCATGGACCTGTCCACCCTGGACGTGTGGGACCAACACCTGGCCGGGGCCGGAGCCGAACTGCTGGCCCAGCGCCTCGACCTGATCGGCGTGCTGCAGCCGCTCGCCGACAAGGCCTACGACCAGCTCGCACCCGGTGGGGGGCCGATCCTGCTGGAGTACCGCCCCTCCGCTCCGGGCGGTGGGCACACTCGCGAGGAGCTGTACGGGCAACTGATCGCCGCCCTCGCCGAGGTCCGCAAGCAGGAGATCGAGCGGGGCGTCACACTGGTCGGACCGCACCGGGACGAGCTCCTCCTGAAGCTGGGCGAGCTGCCGGCGAAGGGGTACGCGAGCCACGGCGAGTCCTGGTCGTACGCGCTCGCGCTGCGGCTGGCCTCGTACGACCTGCTGAGGGCCGAGGGGAACGAGCCCGTCCTGGTCCTCGACGACGTCTTCGCCGAGCTCGACGCACGGCGCCGCGAGCGGCTCGCGGAACTGGTGGCACCGGGTGAGCAGGTGCTCGTCACGGCGGCGGTGGACGACGACGTGCCGGGCGCGCTGGTGGGCACCCGGTACGCGGTGTCCGGCGGAACGGTGGAACGGGTGTGACGGGGATGAGCGAGCAGCCGGTCGACCGGCCCGCGGCGCCCGTGGCGGCCGAGCCCTCGGGAGTCGACCTCGCCCGGGTCGCCCTGCGCGCGGCCAAGGAACAGGCCCGGGCGCGCGGTGCGGCCGCCCAGGAGAAGAAGCAGGCCCGGCGCGGCGGGGGGTTGCGCTCCGGCGCGCGTGCCGACGGCCGCGACCCGATGGCGCTGGGCGCAGCGATCAACCGGCTGATCACCGAGCGGGGCTGGGAGACGCCGGCCGCCGTCGGCGGGGTGATGGGGCGCTGGCCGCAGATCGTCGGCGAGGACGTGGCGAAGCACTGCGTACCGCTGAAGTTCGACGACGAACCCGATGTGCGGGTGCTGACGGTGCAGTGCGACTCGACGGCGTGGGCCACGCAGCTCAGGCTCCTGGCACCGCGGCTCGTCGCACGGCTCAACGAGGACCTGGGGCACGGGACCGTACGGATGATCAAGGTGCTCGGGCCCGGTGCGCCCCGGCGGGGCTACGGGCCGCTGCGCGCGCCGGGGTCCGTGGGGCCCGGCGACACGTACGGATAGGGAGTCCGCTCCCCGGAAGCAGTCCGCACGGGGCCTGCGCGGGGTGGGGGCGGTCCCGGGCGGCCGTCGACGGTGTCCTTTCCTTCCGTGCCCGCCCGGTCCGAACGCATGCCCGAGGCATGGTCCCGGAACAGTTGCCCACAACGCGCTACGGCTCGAAGCGCTGGGTGGTGGTCAGGGCGTCCTGGAGCCCCTATCCGAATATGGGGAGTCGTCTCGCGTCCGCCCAGGGCGGCACATGCGCATTCAGGTACCGGCAAACCCCCATGACTGTCAGCGCTACCGGTAGACTGGGAGACAATCCCGCCATCCTGCGGAACATGTCGAATGACGCAGCCGCTCCCGTATGCCCGGAGAACGGCCTGTGCTGTGCCAGAAAGGGCGCTTCGTGGCCGATTCCGGCAACCCCAACGAGAACAACCAGTACACCGCCAGCAACATCCAGGTACTCGAGGGCTTGGACGCGGTGCGCAAGCGCCCCGGCATGTACATCGGCTCGACCGGTGAGCGCGGTCTGCACCACATGGTGCAGGAGGTCGTCGACAACTCGGTCGACGAGGCCCTGGCCGGTCACGCGGACACCATCGACGTGACGATCCTGGCCGACGGCGGCGTGCGCGTCGTCGACAACGGTCGTGGCATCCCGGTGGGCATCGTCCCGTCCGAGGGCAAGCCGGCCCTCGAGGTCGTCTTGACCGTGCTGCACGCGGGCGGCAAGTTCGGCGGCGGCGGCTACGCGGTCTCCGGCGGTCTGCACGGCGTCGGCGTCTCCGTCGTGAACGCCCTGTCCACCAAGGTCGCCGTCGAGGTCAAGACCGACGGTCACCGCTGGACGCAGGAGTACAAGATGGGCGCCCCGACCGCGCCCCTCGCGAAGCACGAGCCGACCGACGAGACCGGCACCTCGGTCACGTTCTGGTCCGACCCGGACATCTTCGAGACCACCGAGTACTCCTTCGAGACGCTCGCGCGCCGCTTCCAGGAGATGGCCTTCCTCAACAAGGGCCTCACCCTGACGCTCACGGACGAGCGGGAGTCCGCGAAGGCCACGGTCGGTGCGGACGACCCCGAGGCCGCGGCCGCGGCCACCGAAGCCACCGCGCGCACGGTGAGGTACCACTACGAGGGCGGCATCGTCGACTTCGTGAAGTACCTCAACTCGCGCAAGGGCGACCTGATCCACCCGACCGTGATCGACCTCGATGCCGAGGACAAGGACAAGAACCTGTCCCTCGAGGTCGCCATGCAGTGGAACAGCGGCTACAGCGAGGGCGTGTACTCCTTCGCCAACATCATCCACACGCATGAGGGCGGCACCCACGAGGAGGGCTTCCGCGCGGCGTTGACCTCGCTGATCAACAAGTACGCGCGCGACAAGAAGCTGCTCCGCGAGAAGGACGACAACCTCACGGGCGACGACATCCGCGAGGGCCTGACCGCGATCATCTCGGTCAAGCTGAGCGAGCCGCAGTTCGAGGGCCAGACCAAGACCAAGCTGGGCAACACCGAGGTCAAGACCTTCGTGCAGCGGGCGGTCTACGAGCACCTCAACGACTGGCTGGACCGCAACCCCAACGAGGCCGCGGACATCATCCGCAAGTCGATCCAGGCGGCGACCGCCCGCGTGGCCGCCCGCAAGGCGCGCGACCTGACCCGTCGCAAGGGGCTGCTGGAGTCGGCCTCCCTCCCGGGCAAGCTGTCCGACTGCCAGTCGAACGACCCCTCCAAGTGCGAGATCTTCATCGTCGAGGGTGACTCCGCCGGTGGTTCGGCCAAGTCCGGTCGCAACCCGATGTACCAGGCCATCCTGCCGATCCGCGGCAAGATCCTGAACGTCGAGAAGGCCCGCGTCGACAAGATCCTGCAGAACACCGAGGTCCAGGCGCTGATCTCCGCCTTCGGCACCGGTGTGCACGAGGACTTCGACATCGAGAAGCTCCGCTATCACAAGATCATCTTGATGGCGGACGCCGACGTCGACGGCCAGCACATCAACACCCTGCTGCTGACCTTCCTCTTCCGCTTCATGCGACCGCTGGTCGAGGCGGGGCACGTCTACCTCTCCCGCCCGCCGCTGTACAAGATCAAGTGGGGTCGGGACGACTTCGAGTACGCCTACTCGGACCGGGAGCGGGACGCGCTCGTCGAACTGGGCAAGCAGAACGGCAAGCGGATCAGGGAGGACTCGATCCAGCGCTTCAAGGGCCTCGGCGAGATGAACGCCGAGGAGCTGCGGGTCACCACCATGGACGTCGAGCACCGCGTCCTCGGCCAGGTCACCCTGGACGACGCCGCCCAGGCCGACGACCTCTTCTCGGTGCTGATGGGCGAGGACGTGGAGGCGCGCCGCTCGTTCATCCAGCGCAACGCCAAGGACGTTCGCTTCCTCGACATCTGAGTCGGTCTCAGCTGACCGTACGAAAGGACTGACGACCAGCAATGGCCGACGAAAACACCTCCGGCACCACCGAAGAGCAGGAGCCCGTGCTGCGGATCGAGCCCGTCGGGCTCGAGACCGAGATGCAGCGCTCGTACCTCGACTACGCGATGTCCGTCATCGTGTCCCGCGCGCTGCCCGACGTCCGGGACGGACTCAAGCCCGTCCACCGGCGCGTGCTGTACGCGATGTACGACGGCGGCTACCGGCCCGAGAAGGGCTTCTACAAGTGCGCCCGCGTGGTCGGCGACGTCATGGGCACGTACCACCCGCACGGCGACTCCTCGATCTACGACGCGCTCGTCCGCCTCGCCCAGCCGTGGTCGATGCGGATGCCGCTCGTCGACTCCAACGGCAACTTCGGCTCCCCGGGCAACGACCCGGCCGCCGCCATGCGCTACACCGAGTGCAAGCTGGCGCCGCTGTCGATGGAGATGCTCCGTGACATCGACGAGGAGACCGTCGACTTCACGGACAACTACGACGGCCGCAACCAGGAGCCGACGGTCCTGCCGGCCCGCTTCCCGAACCTGCTGGTCAACGGATCGGCCGGCATCGCCGTCGGCATGGCCACCAACATCCCTCCGCACAACCTGCGCGAGGTCGCGGCCGGAGCCCAGTGGGCCCTGGAGCACCCCGAGGCCAGCCACGAGGAGCTCCTCGACGCGCTGATCGAGCGGATCAAGGGCCCGGACTTCCCCACCGGCGCGCTCGTCGTCGGCCGCAAGGGCATCGAGGAGGCGTACCGCACCGGTCGCGGCTCCATCACCATGCGCGCGGTCGTCGAGGTCGAGGAGATCCAGAACCGTCAGTGCCTGGTGGTCACCGAACTGCCCTACCAGGTCAACCCGGACAACCTCGCGCAGAAGATCGCCGACCTGGTGAAGGACGGCAAGATCGGCGGCATCGCCGACGTCCGCGACGAGACCTCGTCCCGGACCGGCCAGCGACTGGTGATCGTCCTCAAGCGCGACGCCGTCGCCAAGGTCGTCCTCAACAACCTGTACAAGCACACCGACCTGCAGACGAACTTCGGCGCGAACATGCTGGCGCTCGTCGACGGAGTGCCGCGCACCCTCTCGCTCGACGCGTTCATCCGCCACTGGGTGACGCACCAGATCGAGGTCATCGTGCGCCGGACCCGCTTCCGGCTGCGCAAGGCCGAGGAGCGCGCCCACATCCTGCGCGGCCTGCTCAAGGCCCTCGACGCGATCGACGAGGTCATCGCCCTCATCCGGCGCAGCGAGACGGTCGAGGTGGCCCGCGGGGGCCTGATGGACCTGCTGGAGATCGACGAGATCCAGGCGAACGCGATCCTGGAGATGCAGCTCCGCCGACTCGCGGCCCTGGAGCGCCAGAAGATCATCGCCGAGCACGACGAGCTTCAGGCGAAGATCAACGAGTACAACGCGATCCTGGCCTCGCCGGAGAAGCAGCGGGCCATCGTCAGCGAGGAACTGGCAGCGCTCGTCGAGAAGTTCGGCGATGACCGTCGCTCCAAGCTGGTGCCCTTCGACGGTGACATGTCCATCGAGGACCTGATCGCCGAAGAGGACATCGTCGTCACCATCACACGCGGCGGCTATGTGAAGCGGACGAAGACCGAGGACTACCGCTCGCAGAAGCGCGGCGGCAAGGGCGTCCGCGGCACGAAGCTGAAGCAGGACGACATCGTCGACCACTTCTTCGTCTCCACCACCCACCACTGGCTGCTCTTCTTCACCAACAAGGGCCGGGTCTACCGGGTCAAGGCGTACGAACTGCCGGACGCCGGCCGGGACGCACGCGGTCAGCACGTGGCCAACCTGCTGGCCTTCCAGCCGGACGAGCAGATCGCCCAGATCCTCGCGATCCGCGACTACGAGGCCGCTCCCTACCTGGTGCTGGCCACCAAGGCCGGTCTGGTGAAGAAGACCGCGCTGAAGGACTACGACTCCCCGCGGTCGGGCGGCGTCATCGCGATCAACCTGCGCGAGCGCGAGGACGGCAGCGACGACGAGCTGATCGGCGCCGAGTTGGTCTCGGCCGAGGACGATCTGCTGCTCATCTCCAGGAAGGCGCAGTCGATCCGTTTCACCGCCACCGACGAGGCGCTTCGCCCGATGGGGCGGGCCACCTCGGGCGTCAAGGGGATGAGTTTCCGCGAGGACGACGAACTGCTCTCGATGAATGTCGTCCGGCCCGGTACGTTCGTCTTCACCGCGACCGACGGCGGGTACGCGAAGCGCACCCCCGTCGACGAGTACCGCGTCCAGGGCCGTGGCGGTCTGGGTATCAAGGCTGCCAAGATCGTGGAGGACCGCGGCTCACTCGTGGGCGCGCTGGTGGTCGAGGAGACCGATGAGATCCTCGCCATCACGCTCTCCGGCGGTGTGATTCGTACGCGAGTCAACGAAGTCAGGGAGACCGGCCGTGACACCATGGGCGTCCAGCTGATCAACCTGGGCAAGCGCGATGCCGTCGTCGGCATCGCACGGAACGCCGAGGCGGGTGGCGAGGACGAGGACATCGACGACGTCGAGGGCGCCGTCGAGTCGGTCGAGGTCGAGGCCGAGGCAGTCGAGGGCACGGAGCCTTCGGCCGGCGAGCACGAGGAGTAAGAGCGTGAGTGGAGCCACGGGTACCGGATCGGCGGCTGCCGGAGCTTCTGCTGGTGCCGGAGCGAACGGTGCCCGTGGCCCCGCCACGGACTCCCAGGGGGTTGCGGTGACGGACACCCGGGGGCAGCAGCCCCCGTACGAGACGTACAACGGGCCACTGCCCGGCGAGCGCGCTGGTGCGCAGCAGCCGAGCGGGCCCTACCACCCGCCGCAGGCGTACACCGGTGCGTCGGGCGGTACGGCGGGTGGTCAGACCGGTGCCGTGCGCCGGCCGCGGACCGGGGCGCGCACGACGCCCCGGACGCGCAAGGCACGGCTTCGGGTGGCCAAGGCCGATCCGTGGTCGGTGATGAAGGTGAGCTTCCTGCTCTCCATCGCGCTGGGCATCTGCACGGTGGTGGCCGCGGCGGTGCTGTGGATGGTCATGGACGCCATGGGCGTCTTCTCGACGGTCGGCGGCACGATCAGCGAGGCCACGGGGTCGAACGAGTCCAATGGCTTTGACCTCCAGTCGTTCCTGTCGCTGCCGAGGGTGCTGATGTTCACCTCGGTGATCGCCGTGATCGACGTGGTTCTGATGACCGCGCTCGCGACGCTGGGCGCCTTCATCTACAACCTCTCGGCCGGTTTCGTGGGCGGTGTGGAGCTCACGCTCGCCGAGGACGAGTAGCCTGCCCGGGGCCGGTCCCGAGTATCGATTTTGGGACTGGCCCCGACGTGCGCTAATGTTCAGGAGTCAGCGAGCGGGACACACACCGCGAAGCACGGCGGGGCTATAGCTCAGTTGGTTAGAGCGCATCCCTGATAAGGATGAGGCCACAGGTTCAAATCCTGTTAGCCCCACAGCACGATCGACCCGGATGGTTCCTCCATCCGGGTCGATCTGTTTGTGCGAGGTTTGAAGCCGGTACAGGTCACCGATCGGTATCGGTCGATGTGTAGAGTGGGCGACAGAAGTCTCCTACGTCAACGAAAGACGAGGTCGCGCGGTGAAGAAGCTTCTCCTGGTCGCACTGGCCGCCATCGGCGGGCTCCTCGTGTACCGCCAGATCCAGGCGGATCGCGCCGAGCAGGATCTGTGGACGGAGGCGACCGACTCCGTGCCCGCAGGTTCCGGCGTCTGAGCGACGCACACACTGTGGATGAAGCCCCGGCCGCGCGAGCGGACCGGGGCTTCACCGTTCCGGGAACGCAGCACCCTCCGGCTTTTGCTGAAGTGAACAAAGGTGTTGCTCAAGCAAAAATTTGGCCGTGGGCGTCCTGTGCGCTGCAGTCCCGTGACGCAGGACCGATCCACGACGCCGGCGGACACCGAAGGCGCGGGCGGGGCAGGATGGACCGGCACCAGGCCCGCCGCGGGAGCGACGGGCGCGGGTGCTGCGCGCGGGGGCGTGGACCGGCCTCCGCCGGGCGCGGCGCAGGGCGGGACGAACGGGAGAAGGCGTGAGCACGCAGACCGGGAGGCGGACCGGGACCGGCCGGAGGGCGGGGGCCCTGATCGTGGTGGCCACGGTGCTGGGCGTGGTGGCGGCGCTGCCCGCCCAGGCCCGGGCGACCGGAGGGCCCGAGGTCCCGTCGTACGCCTTCGACGGTTCGGCCCAGCGGATCCAGGGTGCCGCCTCCAGCTTGGACGCGAAGGAGCTGAAGCCCGGTCAGACGTACCGGGACACCCTCAAGAAGGACGGCAAGGTCCACTACCGGATCAACCTCGACAACGAGCGGAACACCTACGTTTCCGTCGTCGCCGTTCCCCAGCCCGGTGGCAAGGTCGAGTACGGCGACGGCTTCAGGATCAGCATCCAGGACGGCTCCGGCGCCGAGTGCAGCTACCAGAAGGTCAACTTCGCCTCCGCCGAGTACGCCCGTCCGCTCGCCGGTTACGCCCGCCGGACCGTCGTCCCGGGGAGCAGCAGGTGCCAGACCGAGGGCGCCTACTACGTGCTGGTCGAGCGCGAGTCCGCGACGGCCTCCACCCCGGACGACTGGGAGTTGGAGCTCCGGCACGTCACCGAGCCGCTCCTCAAGCAGCCGGGCCCCACCGAACTCCCCAAGACCTGGGAGTCGGGCACGCCCGCACCGCCGGCCGGAGGCCAGCAGAGACGGCAGGGCGGTGCCGGGTTCCACGAGGCCGTCGCCCTGCGGGAGGGCGAGTGGCGGGCGGACATCCTGCCGGGCCAGACCCTCTTCTACCGGGTGCCCGTCGACTGGGGACAGCAGCTCCACGCAAGCGCCGAACTGGGCAGCGGAGTCAAGGGCGATCTGGTGAGCAACGCGCTCAGCCTCACGCTCGACAATCCTGCCCTCGGCTTCGTCGAGATGAAGACGGTCAGCTACACGGGGAAGCCCGCCACGCTCGTGCTCGCCCCGCTCCGGCCGGTGGCCCACGAGAACCGCACCTCGTACAACGTCGCCACCAGCGGCATGAGGTTCGCCGGCTGGTACTACCTGTCGGCCACGCTGAGCCCGAAGATCGCCGCGGAGTACGGCGACGCCCCGGTCCCGCTGACGCTTCGGGTGACCGTCAAGGGCAGCCCGAAGGGGGAGCCCGGGTACGACGGGGACCCCGGGACGTTCACGGTGACCACGGGGGACCGGGAGGCGGCGGCGAAGGGCGTCCCCGGAGCACCGGCGGAGACGAACGGCACCATGGTGCTCGTCGCGACCGTGGGCATCGGCACCGGGACCGCACTGCTGCTCGTCCTCGGCGCCTGGACCCTGCTGGCCCGTCGGCGGGCGTGAGCCGGACGCCGCGCCCCCCCGGCGGGAGGGGGGAGCCCGCCGGAGCCGTGCCTCCGGCGGGAGGGGGAGACGAGCCGCGGGCGGAGCGGCCTCAGACCTGGCCGAGCGCCCAGAAACCGACTGCGAGGCACACCAGCGCGAGCAGCAGCAGCGGGACCGCGACCTTCGCGGGCGGGCCCGGCCGGCGTCCCGGTACGAGGGCCGTGGGCCCGGTGTGCGGGGCGGGTGCCGGGGCGTGGGCCTGCACCGGAAACGGTGCGGGGTGGGTGACGGAGGGCTGTCCGTACGGCGCCGCACCAGCGGGATCCGGCACCGGGGCGGGCGGGGGCAGGGGGAAGCTGCCCGTCTCGGAAGGGCTGGGGAGCGGAGGGCGTCCGGGGGCGGCAGCCGTGAACTGCGTCGGAGGGCGGTACGGCTGGTGCGGGGAGGGCGCCGGCGGCTGTTCCGGCCCCGGTGGGGACGGCTGGACCGGTATCGGGACGGGGCGTTCCGCCGGGACCGCTGCCGGCCCCCGTGGCCCTTCCGGGCCGAAGCCGGCGGGCAACGGACCGAGCCGGTCGAGGATCTCCACCGGCCCCTCGCCGGAACCGGGCTCCGGCAACAGCTCGACGGCGGAGGCGAGCGCCTTGCGCGCTCCCGTGGCGGACCGGAACCGTGCCTGTGGGTCGGGTTGGAGCAGACCGGCGAGAACCTGCCACAGCGGCTCGGGAACCCCTTGGGGGGCGCCGGGAGTGCCATGGGTGAGGAAGTGGTCGACCAATGCCTGTGAGTCCGGCTTGCTGCCCTTCAGGAGGTGGAGGCCGACCAGGCCGACGGCGAACAGATCGGCGGTGAAGTCCGGTTCCGCCCCGAGGAGTTGCTCCGGTGCGAAGTAACCGGGCGTGCCCACGACGTAGTTGGTTTCGGTGAGACGGGGCTCCCCTTTGCGCATGGAGATGCCGAAGTCGGACAGCCGCAGGTGGGGCCGCCCGGTGCCGGTGACGTCCATGAGGACGTTGGCCGGCTTGATGTCCCGGTGCACCACGCCCTCCGCGTGGACCGCGGCGAGGCCTGAGAGCAATTGGTCGAGCAGGACGCAGACGAAACGCGGCGGCAGCGGGCCGTAGTCCCCGATGACGTGCGCGAGGGAGCCACCGGCGACCAGGTCCATGGTGAACAGGACCTGGTCGTCATCGGCGGCCCAGCTGGCCGGGGCGAGGACGTGGGGGTGGTCGATCCGCAGCGCCTGTTCGCGGACGAACCGGAGCAACGTGTGGGCGTCGCTCTGCTGGAGCACCTTGGCCGCCACGTAGCGGCGGCGCCGGTGGTCCCAGGCCCGCCACACCGCGCCCGCCCCGCCGCGCCCGATCGGGTCGACCAGCTCGTACCGACCACCGAAGACCTCGCCCATCGCGTTGCGCCCGCTCCCCGTCTGCGTCGTTTCCCCGCGGTGCCCGGTCGACCCACCGGGCCTGCGTCAGTTCTGGTGCGACTCGTAGTGGGCGACTGCTTCGGCGGTCCGTCCGGCGCCGTACACCCGGAGGAACTCTGCCAGCTCCGGGTGGGACGGGGCGAGCGAGTCGGCGGCGTCGATGATGTCACCGGCGGCTGCCACGGACCGCAGCAGCGACTGGATCTCACGGACCACCCGGCGCACGGTCGGCGCGCCGGAGCTGGTGCCGAGGCCGGTCTGGCTCGTGCTGGTGAGGACGGAACCGCCCTGAGACTTCTTCACCTCGTCCATCCGTGCCGTCGCCTCGGCGGCGCTGACACTGCCGTCGGCGACCTGGCCGGCGAGCTCCTGGAGGGCCTGGACGCGCTGCACGACCGCGGGGTTGCCGATCTTCGCCCGCTGTCCGCTCATCAGCTGGGACAGCATGGGGGCGGAGAGCCCGAGCACGGCCGCGAGCCTCGCCTGGTTGAGCCCGAGATCGTCGATCAGCCGGCGGAAGAGCGCTCCCAACGGCTCTCCGTACCAACTGCGCTGAAGCTCTCTGGCTCTTGCCGTGGCTTCCTGCTGCGCTGCGTCCATTGCCCTCTCCCCATCCCTTAGGTTCGCCACTGCGAACCTCGATCAGCATCTTACGGAGAGTGGTCGCTGACCGGGAGACCCAATCCTTTTGCCTGACATGGGGGGTGACCCGGTACGCTGTTCTCGTTCCGGGGCCTTAGCTCAGTTGGTAGAGCGCTGTCTTTGCATGGCAGATGTCAGGGGTTCGACTCCCCTAGGCTCCACTCCTCAATGCCCTTCGAGCTGCCGAAAAGCAGTCTCGGAGGGCATTTTTCGTGTTTCCGCGGGGAAGCAACGGTGTCCTGCGGAGCGCAGGAGGGGCGTACGGACCCCGAAGGGCGCGGTGGTCGGGCGGCATCCCCTTGCCGGGGTGCGGGCCCGCGGCGCGGCCCGCACAGTCCGACTCGTGGTGGTGCGGGGCCGTCGGCGGCCCGTCGGTCGATCCGCACGGAAGCAGGGCGATCCGCACGGAGGCCGGGGCGCTATCGGAGGCCGGTGTGGTGCCGGGGGCCAGGGCGGTGCTGGTCCGGACGGGTGGTGTTCATCGGAAGAACTGCGCGGTGGCGGCGTCGGTGCGGGGAAAACCGGCCTACGTGCACATCATGAGGAAGGTATGTAAAACGCGCAAAACGAAATAAACCATTCGAGAAAGCCACGAAAGTGAGGGGCCATGGCCGCCGCCAAGGTCAAGCAGATCTGGACCGTCTTCCTTTCCGTCCTCTTCGCCCTGCTCGCCTCCGTCGGCCTCGCGGGCACCGCCGCCGCCTCCCAGCAGCCCGCGGTCCAGCAGCCCGAGGAGTCGGCCGCACCCGCCGCGCCGGTCTCCGTCCCCTCGGAGCGCACGCTTTCCGTACCGGCACAGCGGACGCACCGGTGGCCGCTCGTCGGGGACCGCTCCCTGCCGCCCACCATCAAGCAGCGCATCGCCGCCGAGGCCCACGGTTCCGCGCCCGCCACCCGGCAGCGGTCGTCGTCGACCGTCGCGGCCGAGAACGACCCGGCTGCCCTGACCGAGCTGGCGCTCGCAGCGGCGGCCTGAGCAGCGGGGAGCGGACGACGCGTACGGCACCCTCCCCACCACCCCGCGGGCAGGACCCGTGGAGCACCTCAAGGCCCCGACGGGGACCCCGGTGAGGGCTCCGGGAGCACCCGCAGAAGAACCCCGTAGGACCTCTTAGGACCCCGTGGGACCCGGCGAGGCTCGGGCACCCCAAGCGGTGGAACCCCGGCAGGAGCCCGGCGGCTCAGCGGCTTTCGTCGCGGTCGGCGGCTTCCGCAGCGGTCCCGCCCTCCGTGTCGAGGGGAGTCCCGCCACCGTCGACGGACGACGGTGAGGAGTCCTCGTCCACATCGGTCGGCGCGGGAGGCTCCACCAGCCAGTCGGGATTGGCCTGGCTGTCCCACCACTTCCAGGCGGCGAACGCGCCGCCGGCCAGGACGACGAAGACGGCGAGTCCCTTGACGAGACGCCCGGCCCTGGCCCGACGCTCGTGCTTCTTCACGATCTTCTTGATTTCCTTCGGCGTCACCTGACCGCGCAGCGCGGCCCAGGCGGCGGTGGAGCGCGCCCCGGCCTCGTCGAGGACAGGACCCGTGGCGGCAACCGCGTACTCGACGCGCGGAACGGTGTAGTCGGCCGCTTGGCGGGCGGCCTCACGGGTCTTGACCGCCGCGAGGTGTGCGGCTGCGTCGACCCGCGGCGGCACGTGCGGTGCCACATGGGCGTCGTACTGCACACGAGCCTGATGAGCGGCCTTCGAGAGCTTCGGTGCGAGCATCGCCCGCGCCTCGTGCGCGTAGTGCGCGGCCTGGTCCTTGGCCGTCTCGGCGTACGGCGCCACCACTTCCGCGGCGTGCAGGACGCTCTCCTTCGCCGAATCTGTCGCGGCGCGCACGCTGTCCATGCGGGTCACAGGACTCCTCCTCCTCGGTGGCGATGTCGGTTTTTCACCTTTCCATCCTTTTCGGAATCATGCCCGCCGGAGCCCCGTCCGGCATGTGGGGCGGGCATCCGGGGCATGCGAGGATCGGACACGCCAGGAACAGACCTGACATGACGCGAGACGACGCGTCACGACGTGGGACGGAAGGCGACCGTGGCCGAGCAGCTGTACGCGATCCTGAAGACGAGCCTGGGCGACATCGAGGTGCGGCTGATGCCGTTCCACGCGCCCAAGACGGTCCGCAACTTCGTCGAGCTCGCCTCCGGCGAGAAGGAGTGGACGCACCCGGCCACCGGCACGGTCTCTTCGGATCCGCTCTACGACGGCACGGTCTTCCACCGGGTCCTCAAGGGCTTCATGATCCAGGGCGGTGACCCGCTGGGGAACGGCACCGGCGGGCCCGGGTACGAGTTCGCCGACGAGTTCCACCCGGAGCTCTTCTTCGACCGTCCCTACCTCCTGGCCATGGCCAACGCCGGTCCGAACACCAACGGCTCGCAGTTCTTCATCACCGTCGCCCCCACGACCTGGCTGAACCGCAAGCACACCATCTTCGGCGAGGTGGTGGACAAGGAGAGCCGGAAGGTCGTGGACGCGATCGCGACGGTCTCCACCGACCCGCACACGGAGCGTCCGCTCCAGGACGTGGTCATCGAGTCCGCGGTGATCGAGAAGCGCTGAACCGGAAGGGACGGAACCTCCCATGGACACGCAGCCCGGCCTGGTGCGCTGCTACCGCCATCCGGAGGCCGAGACCGGCATCCGCTGCACGCGCTGCGAGCGCCCCATCTGCACGCAGTGCATGATCTCCGCGTCCGTGGGCTTCCAGTGCCCGGAGTGCGTGCGGAACGGCTCGGGCACCGGTCACGCCTCGGACGCCAACCAACCCCGCACGCTCGCGGGCGGCCGGGTGGCGGCGGACGGCCGCCTCGTCACCAAGGTCCTCATCCTGATCAACCTGGCGCTGTTCATCGCCGTCCAGGTGGTGGGCGACCGACTCGTCGACGACCTCGCGCTCATCGGCGGCGGCGGAGTGGTCCTGCCGAGCGGTGAACCGGTCGGGGTCGCGGAGGGCGAGTGGTACCGACTGCTGACCTCGGCCTTCCTCCACCAGGAGATCCCGCACTTCCTCTTCAACATGCTGGGCCTGTGGGTGATCGGCGGGATCGTCGAACCCGAGCTGGGGCGGATCCGGTACGCGGCGCTCTGCCTGCTCGCCGGGCTGTCCGGCTCCGCACTCGCCTATCTGCTCTCCCCGCACAACCAGTTCTCGCTGGGGGCCTCCGGCATCGTCTACGGCCTGCTCGGCGCCTGGGCCGTGCTGGCCCGGCGCAGGCGGCACGACATGCGCCCGGTGTTCCTCTTCGTGGCGCTGTCCCTGCTCCTCACATTCACCCGTCCGGGGATCTCCTGGGAGGCGCACATCGGCGGCCTGGTCGCCGGCGCCCTGGTGACATACGCGATGGTGCACGCGCCGCGGGCCCGACGGGACCTGGTGCAGTACGGGGTCTGTCTGTTGGTGTTGCTGGTCGACCTGGGGATCGTGCTCGCCCGTACGGCGGCGCTCACCTGAGCGTGGAGGGCTGTGGAAGAGCTCTCTTGTGAGCTTTCCCCAGAGTTATCCACAGTGTGTGGTGGATCCTCTCCGCTCTGTGGGGAAAGCGGACGCCCCTCGTCTCTGACCTGGAATTTCTCCAGGGAGGCGAGGGGCGCATGGCGTTTGAGCGAGAGTGATTCCGGTCATACCGGCGTCAACCTCGCGTGAGTTATCCACAGATCTTCGTAAGTTATCCAGTGCTGTGCACAACGCTGTGGATAAGCTCGGGGGAGAGCTTGACGAGTGACTGGCACGACCGCTAGGTCGCCTCGGCTGCGTCCCCCCCGGCTACCTTCCCCCAGCTATTTCCACTGGGTGGAGACGCCGAAGCCGGCCGCGATGAAGCCGAAGCCCACCACGATGTTCCAGTTCCGGATCGACTCGATCGGCATGGAGCCGTCGGTGACGTAGAAGACCACGATCCACACCAACCCGATGGCGAACAGCGCCAGCATCACGGGCGCCACCCAGCTGCGGCTGGTCAACTTGATGTTGGTGGCCTGCTTGGCGGGCGGGGGCGTGAAGTCGGCCTTCTTGCGGATCCGTGACTTCGGCACGAGGGACTCTCCTGTCGATGCGCTGCGTGACCGCGCAGGGAACTGTGGCTGGCGCCGGGATGTGACGAAGGAGGACGGCGACGTCCCCCAGGCGTCCGTTAGCGTAGTGCTTCCGCGGCACCGAAGGGGATCAGGGTACGTTGAGCAATTCCGCCGACACTCCCAGCGGGCCGGGCCGCACCACGAGGTGGCGCCCCGTCCGGGTGCTCACCCTTGCCGTTTTCGCGCTCGCCGGGCTGATCTTCGTCACGAGCTTCAACACCGCCAAGGGCACCAACATCCGTACGGACGCCTCGCTCCTCAGACTCTCCGACCTCATCGAGGAACGCAGCCACAAGAACGCCGGCCTCGACGAGTCGACCTCCGCGCTCCGCACCCAGGTCGACGCCCTCGCCGCCCGGGACGACGGCTCCACGCGGGCGGAGGACGAGAAGCTCGCCGCACTCGAAGCGAGCGCCGGAACCAGTGAGCTCTCCGGCGCCGGCCTCACCGTCACCCTCAATGACGCCCCGCCGAACGCCCGTGCCGCCCCCGGCTACCCCGAGCCGCAGGCCAACGACCTCGTCATCCACCAGCAGGACCTCCAGGCCGTGGTCAACGCCCTGTGGCACGGCGGCGCCCAGGGCATCCGGGTCATGGACCAGCGGCTCATCTCCACCAGCGCCGTGCGCTGCGTCGGCAACACCCTGATCCTCCAGGGCCGGGTCTACTCCCCGCCGTACAAGATCACCGCCGTCGGCGACCGGGACGCGCTCACCAGGGCGCTGGCCGACTCCCCCGCGCTCCAGAACTACCAGTTGTACGTCAAGGCGTACGGGCTCGGCTGGAAGGTGGACGAGCACAAGAAGGTGACTCTTCCGGGGTACTCGGGCACAGTGGACCTCCATTACGCGCAGCCGGCGGGCTGACGTCGGGCAGGGGTCGACCGGGGGGAGCCGGGGCCGTGACGGTACGACGGGTCGTGCGGAGCCTCAGCGAGCTGTGCATCACCGTGGGCGCCCTGGTCGTCCTCTTCGTCGCCTACCTCCTCTACTGGACCGGCGTCCGGGCCGAGCAGGCCGGCTCCGCCCGGATCGACACCCTCCAGAGGGAGTGGACGAGTGCGCCCGTCGCCGGCCCGCCCGCACCCGCCCGGGCACGGACGCCCTACGCGCCGGGCCGGGGCATCGCCGTGATGTACGTCCCCCGCTTCGGCCGCGACTGGAAGTGGCCCGTCCTCGAAGGCACCGGGCCCGGCGTGCTGAAGCAGGGACTCGGGCACTACCCCCGTACCGCCCGGCTCGGCGACACCGGCAACTTCGCCGTCGCCGGCCACCGCCGGACCCACGGCGATCCCTTCAAGGACTTTCCCCGGCTGCGCCCCGGCGACGCGGTGGTGCTCACCGACGGCACGGCCTGGTACACGTACCGGATCGACCGGGGTCCCCACCGGACCGTTCCCACCGACACCGCCGTCGTCGATCCCGTCCCCCGGAAGTCGGGCTTCACCGGTCCCGGCCGCTACCTCACCCTCACCACCTGTGACCCCGAGTGGGGCAGCAGCCACCGCCTGATCGCGTGGGCCCACCTGGACGCCACCCGCCCGGTGACCGACGGCCGTCCACAGGCTTTGGACAGCTGACCCCCCAGGCCCCCCGCGCCCCGTACTCTGGTCCCGTAACGAACGGAAAGGGGCGGTCGACGTCATGTACGGCTGGATCTGGCGGCATCTGCCGGGCAACGCATGGGTGCGGGCGCTGATCTCGGTCGTGCTGGTCCTCGCGACCGTCTACGCCCTCTTCCAGTACGTGTTCCCCTGGGCGGAACCTCTGCTTCCGTTCAACGATGTGACGGTGGACGGCCAGTGAGCGCGCGAATTCTCGTCGTCGACAACTACGACAGCTTCGTCTTCAACCTCGTTCAGTACCTCTACCAGCTCGGTGCGGAGTGCGAAGTGCTCCGCAACGACGAGGTCGAGCTCAGCCATGCCCAGGACGGCTTCGACGGCGTCCTCCTCTCGCCCGGGCCCGGCTCGCCCGAACAGGCCGGGGTCTGCATCGACATGGTCCGGCACTGCGCCGACACCGGGGTGCCCGTCTTCGGCGTCTGCCTCGGCATGCAGTCGATGGCCGTGGCGTACGGCGGGGTCGTCGACCGCGCGCCCGAGTTGCTGCACGGCAAGACCTCGCTGGTGACGCACGAGGGCCAGGGCGTCTTCGCCGGTTTGCCCTCGCCCTTCACCGCGACCCGCTACCACTCGCTGGCCGCCGAGCCAGCCGCCCTGCCGGCCGAGCTCGAGGTCACCGCACGGACCGAGGACGGCATCATCATGGGGCTGCGGCATCGTGAACTCCCGGTCGAAGGAGTGCAGTTCCACCCCGAGTCGGTCCTCACCGAACACGGACACCTGATGCTCGCCAACTGGCTGGAGCAGTGCGGCGACAAGGGGGCGGTCAGCCGGTCGACGGGGCTCGCGCCGGTGGTGGGCAAGGCCGTCGCGTGACGACGGGCTCGCCGTGGTTCCGGCCGGCGAACGGCCCGGCGCCCGAGCCGATACCCACGGACGCGTACGCGCCCGCCGAACCGCATGCGCCCGCCGAGCCGTACGCATCCACGGAGTCGTACGCGCCCACGGAGCCGTACGCGTCTCCCGAGTCGTACCCGTACGA
Organism: Streptomyces sp. NPDC058877; assembly: GCF_042742855.1. Taxonomy (NCBI): domain Bacteria; kingdom Bacillati; phylum Actinomycetota; class Actinomycetes; order Kitasatosporales; family Streptomycetaceae; genus Streptomyces; species Streptomyces sp. NPDC058877. Next base: position 58,295 of record NZ_JBHYMF010000023.1, read on the forward strand.
GGAGTCGGCTCCCTACGCGGGCGTCCCCCAGGAAGGCCCCTACGAGCCCTCGTACCGGCCTCACGGGACCGGAGGGGCTCCGCAGCCCGGGCTGGACCAGACGATGCCCCTGCAGGCCGTGGAAGAGCACGCCGAGCCGGCCACCGCGCCACCCGCGGGGCCCGGGCGGGCCGAGCGCCGTCGCGCGGCCAAGGGCGGCCGGGGCCGGAGCCGGGGATCCGCCGGCTCCTCCGCGCCCGCTCCCTCCGCGTCCGAGGGGCGTCCCCTCACCCGGGTCGAAGCCCGGAGGGCCGCCCGCGCCGCCAAGGAGAGCGTCGGCGTCGTGGCCAGCCGGGTGGTCGGGGAACTCTTCATCACCTTCGGCGTCGTCATGCTGCTCTTCGTCACCTACCAGCTCTGGTGGACGAACGTCCTCGCCGGTCAGGCGACCGACCGGGCGAAGGAGCAGATCGAGGACACCTGGTCCAGGGGCGGCGCCTCCGGGGCAGAGGCCGCCTTCGAGCCGGGCGAGGGCTTCGCGATCATGTACATCCCCAAGTTGGACGTCGTCGTCCCCATCGCCGAGGGCATCAGCAAGACGAAGGTCCTCGACAAGGGCATGGTCGGCCACTACGGCGCGGGCAAGCTCAAGACGGCCATGCCCTCCGACAAGGAGGGCAACTTCGCCGTGGCGGGCCACCGCAACACGCACGGCGAACCCTTCCGCTACATCAACCAGTTGAAGCCCGGGGACCCGATCGTCGTCGAGACCCAGAACGCCTACTACACGTATGAGATGGCCAGCATCCTGCCGCAGACCTCGCCCTCGAACGTGTCCGTGATCGACCCCGTGCCCAAGCAGTCCGGCTTCAAGGGCCCCGGCCGGTACATCACACTGACCACCTGCACCCCCGAGTTCACCAGCACCTACCGGATGATCGTGTGGGGCAAGCTGGTCGAGGAGCGACCGCGCAGCGAGGGAAAGCCCCAAGCGCTCGTAGGCTGAGACCCCACACCTCAGGACGGGACGACGGGACGACCTAGTGGCACGTGCGCGCAATCGGATCGCCGGGATCATCAGTGTCTTCGGCGAACTCCTCATCACGGCGGGCCTGGTGCTCGGACTCTTCGTCGTCTACTCGCTGTGGTGGACGAACGTCCTGGCCGACCGCGCCGCCGACGCGGACGGCGCCCAGGTCCGCGACCAGTGGGCCGACCAAGGGCCCGGTGCGCTCGACACCAAGGACGGGATCGGCTTCCTCCACGTGCCCGCCATGGGCAACGGGGAGGTCCTGGTCAAGCGCGGCACCGGCAGCGACGTCCTCAACAACGGCGTCGCCGGCTACTACACCGAGCCGATCGAGTCCGCCCTCCCGCAGGACGCACGGGGCAACTTCACGCTCGCCGCGCACCGGGACGGGCACGGAGCGAAGTTCCACAACATCCACAAGTTGAGGACCGGGGACCCGATCGTCTTCGAGACCAAGGACACCTGGTACGTCTACAAGGTCTACAAGACCCTGCCCGAGACCACGAAGTACAACGTGGACGTGCTCCAGCCCGTGCCCGAGGAGTCCGGCAAGACCAAGCCCGGCCGCTACATCACGCTGACGACCTGCACGCCCATGTACACCTCGGACTACCGGTACATCGTCTGGGGCGAACTGGAACGCACCGAGAAGGTCGACCACGACCGGACCCCTCCGGCGGAGCTGGGCTGACTTCCCGGTCTGCTGGAGTCATCGGTCTCCCGGCGAAGGGGCGGGCCCCGGTCATCCACCGTGGATGAC